>JAFMES010000007.1 GCA_017856605.1 Chitinophagaceae bacterium | reverse complement strand
CAATTTTGACTTCAGCTACTCACTCACCGAAACCCGTCAACGCAATCCATTGATAGAAGGCAATGAAGTCAATAAAACACAGGGCGGTATTGGATATAATTACTCTTCAGAATCAAAATACGTAGAACCATTTAAAAAGCTGATAAAGTCGCCTACCCCCTGGCTGGATTTCATTCGCAACATCAACTTCAATCCGATGCCATCACTGATCGGAGTTCGCTTCGATACCCGTCGCCAATTTGGAGCCATTCGACCCCGAAATGTTGGAGGTGGTAAATACCTGATCCCTGAGACCTACGACAAATATTTTGTGATTGATCGAAACTATAATCTCCGATGGGACCTCACCCGTTCATTCAATTTTGATTTTAAAGCGACGAATAATTCCCGGGTAGATGAACCTTTCGGACGAATTGATACCAAAGAAAAACGCGACTCCCTGATGCGTAACTTTTTCAAGGGAGGAAGAAATACCGTGTACAACCAGAGTGCTGATTTCAGCTATAATTTACCCACCACAAGTTTTCCATTCTTAGATTGGACTACAATGAATATTGCTTATCGAAGCACATATAGCTGGATAGGAGCATCGCGTTTAGCAATCAATCTTGGAAACACCATTCAAAATAGTGGACAAGCAGGTGCAACTGCAGAATTGAATTTCACACAACTCTATTCCAAATTCAAAGTCTTCAGAGCCATAGATGAAAATAACATGAACCCTAGCGATGCTGATGTTCAACCCAATGCACTGCCCCGAACCAAACAAAAAAAGAAAAAAGATACACTTTCTGAAAAACAACTATCCAAAGAGGAAGCTAAACTGGCAAAGAAAGAGGAGAAAAAGCAAATCAAGGAAGAGCGTAAGCAAAAAGTTATTCAATTAAATGCTGCAGAAAAGATGATTCTTCGTATGCTCACCTCCGTTAAACGAGTTGGCATGACCTACAACGAAGGAGGTACCACATTCTTACCAGGGTATGTAGACAGCACCCGATTCTTTGGACAAAATTGGAGAAGCATGGCTCCAGGTCTGGATTTTGTAATGGGCAAACAACCTGATCAAAATTGGCTGGATCAAGTTGGGAAAAAGGGACTAATTACAAAAGATCCAATTCTAAATAATTTATTCATGCAGAATTACGAACAACGCATGAACATCACTGCACAAGTTGAGCCAGTCCGTGATTTAGTAATCGATCTCAATCTGGATAAAAGCCTTACTAAAAACTACACTACCCTTTTCAAGGATACCGTTGGTACAGGCACCTTCAACCAACTTAATCCCTATTCGGGAGGTGGTTTTAGCATCAGCTATATTTCCTTCCAGACTTTGTTTGGAAAATTTGATCCAAACAATACCAGCGAAACATTCCGAACATTTGAAAATAATCGTGCTATTCTTTCTAAGCGTCTGGGAGAAAAGAATCCGTACAGTCAGCAGGCGGGTGCAGATGGATTTTACAAGGGATATGGTCGCTATGCACAAGATGTATTGGTCCCTGCATTCATTGCCGCTTATACAAAAAAGGATCCCAATACAGTTGCATTATTGAAAAATGGAAACAGTGGCGGATCCGTACGATCCAATCCCTTCAGTGGATACCTGCCAAAGCCTAACTGGCGCTTAACCTATACGGGGTTGAGTCGTATGGAAAGTTTACAAAAATACTTTACCAACTTCACGGTTTCGCATGGGTATACTTCGACCCTGAGCATGAACAGTTTCAACTCAGCATTGCTTTTCCAGGATACGCTACTCTACGGCTTCCCTTCGTTTGTAGACAGCATATCTGGAAACTTTGTTCCCTATTTCTTGCTTCCTAATATTTTGATCTCCGAACAGTTTGCTCCACTGATTGGAATTGATTTTTCTACTACCGGTCAATTCTCTGGACGATTTGAATATCGAAAATCACGACAACTGAGTATGAGCCTTGTTGATTTCCAATTGAGCGAAGTGCGTTCAACTGAAATAACGTTTGGAATGCGATGGAGAAAAAGAGGTTTCCCCTTGCCCTTCCGAATCAAGTTTGGAAAGAAAGATGCAACCAATAAACTGGAGAACGATATCACCTTCTCTCTTGACTTCAGCATTCGCGATGACATTAATTCAAATTCCAGACTCGATCAAGCGAATGCTTTTGCAACGGGCGGACAAAAAGTGGTAAGCATAAGACCAACGATCGATTATGTCATAAGCAACAGGGTGAATATCCAGTTGTTTTTTGATCAACGGCGATTGAGTCCTTACATCTCAAATGCAGCTCCCTCTGTAAATACTCGAGCAGGCTTACAAGTCAGGATTTCGCTTGCCCAATAGATTTATATAAAGTGAAACTGTTGGCCTGTGCAGTGCAGGTCATCTCAATGCTATTCAAGCATACGTGTTCAGGCACATGCACAGCATAAGAAACCACTTCAGCGATGTCTTCTGCATAGAGCGGTATGTACCCGTCATAGACAGATGCAGCTTTTTGTGGATCCCCTTTGAAACGGACCAATGAAAATTCAGTTTCGGCTGCTCCAGGATGTATGGATGTTACTTTTATACCATGTCTTAATAAATCAATGCGCATGGATTGACTCAAAGCATCCAACGCATGCTTGGAGGCACAGTATCCATTGCCTTTTTCATAAACCTCCAATCCAGCGATTGATCCAATATTGATTATATGACCCTTTGCACGTTTAATCATCGATGGCAATACAGCACGGGTTACATACATCACTCCTTTCACGTTGGTATCCAACATGGTCTCCCAATCATCCAAAGAGGCTTCTTCAAAATAATCGCGACCCAATGCCAGGCCGGCATTGTTGATCAGTACGTCGAGCTCAGCTACAAATGGATCGTTCTCTAAACTACTAAACACCTTTGCTCGATCCCTAACATCAACAATTTTAGGAATTACCGTAACCTGATACTGATCCCTTAACTCTTTTGCCAAGGCTTCTACTCGATCTGCTCTTCTTGCAGTAATCATAATGGAATGTCCCATGGAAGCAAACTTGATGGCCATTGCTTTACCGAAACCAGAACTGGCACCCGTAATTAATATATTCATGTGTGTGTTTTTGACGGCCAGGATTTAGCAGCCATCCAATAGCGAAGCGATAAAGCAATAACTATTGGATACAATGTCGGATTGAGCAGATGAGGATATATCAGTGTAACCGAAAACCATATCAAAAGTAGAATAGCATACATCATCATGAGATAACGATACTGCTCTATTTTTCTAATCGATGAAAAAGCCAATAATATATGCAAGGGACAGGCCCAAATCAGATTCAGATTATATTGGGTGCTTTGATGATCAGTTGCAAACCACATAATGGTTAAAAACAAGCCGAGTAACCCTGTAGCAATGAACAACACCTGATCAGAAATGAAAGCAGTACGCTTCCATTTTTTTTCATTTATGCTGAGAACGATAAAGTAAAGTCCAATTGCAATCATTACTGTAAGCGGACTCCATAAAATAGAGGTTGATGTTGGAGTGGGCTGTTGATCAGGAAGAAGAGTATACGTTGCTTCAACCAGGGATTGTTCACCAGATCGTGCTTTGTGTACTCCGAGTTGAAGAAAATCAGGTAAGAACATAGACTGGCTAACGTCCATGATATGATCTGCTTCAAGTCCCAGTATGATATCTATCCCCAATTTAGTCCAATCCATTTTTCCTCTATCCAAATACACATGCAGGTGATCGCGGAATCGGGTTCCAGATGGAACAAGCACAGGTGATACAAATGGTTGATTGGCTCTGGATCTAAATATAATATCCCGAAGTCGCGTAGAGCAGTTATCGTAAAAGAAATCGTATTTGTAGTTTTTATTCTCGGGACGAACATTTACAAAAAGAAATTCTTGTATTTGCTTTTTCTCCACCGGAGTCAATGCCAGTACTTGTTCAGTTACCCCTCTTCCAAAATAGGCATATGCATATAGAAAATCGTTGAGCGTTTCTTGACTGAGAAAATAATTCAGTTTTCCTCTTACAAACTTGGTGTAGAAATCCGGATCATTAAAGTCGAACGTCCCAAAGTTGTAAACAACATCAGTTCCAGCAGCAGAATCTGTAATACGCAAAGCATTGTGTCCAAAAACAGAATACAGTTCAGCACCGGGAGAACAGGTAAGCAATGAGATGCGCAACCCACTGCTATCGGTGGTTTCTGCCCAGGAGGGCTGAACGACCAGCATCATGATCCAGAAGAGCAGTTTTCTCATACTGCCAGTAGATTAGCGACTATAGTTGGGCGCTTCTTTCGTGATTGCCACGTCGTGAGCATGGCTTTCTCGAATTCCTGCATGAGTAATCTTTATGAACTGAGCTTTCTGTAGCTCTTGTATATTCCTTGCTCCACAGTATCCCATACCCGCCCTGAGTCCCCCTACAAACTGAGTAACAATCTCACTGAGGTTTCCTTTGAATGGAACCCTGCCTTCAATTCCTTCTGGCACCAGCTTCTTTATTCCGTCTTCAACTTCTTGAAAATATCGGTCACTGCTTCCTTGTTGCATTGCACCGATAGAACCCATGCCACGGTATTGCTTAAATTTTCGGCCTTCGTAGATGATGGTTTCACCGGGACTTTCTTCGACTCCTGCAAAAACGCCACCCATCATGACAGTAGATGCTCCGGCAGCCAATGCCTTTACAAAATCTCCTGTGTAGCGAATGCCCCCATCAGCGATGATTGGTACATTCATTTTTTTCAATACAGATGCTGCTTCCAGAATGGCAGTGATTTGTGGAACACCTGCACCTGCTACGATACGCGTAGTACAAATGGAACCGGGACCAATTCCCACTTTTACACAATCTGCTCCAGCTTCTGCCAGTGCTTTAGCACCAGCAGCAGTCGCAATGTTTCCTGCGATGACGCGTAATTTTTTAAAGTTCTTCTTCAGTTGTTTCAAAGAATCAATTACACCTTTTGTATGTCCGTGTGCGCTGTCCAAGCAAACCACATCCACGCCTATCTGCTGCAATGCCGCCGTGCGATCCATTAAGTCGCGGGTGATTCCCAAAGCAGCCCCGACTCGCAGTCGCCCAAAATCGTCTTTTACCGCTCGGGGGAAACTATGCAATTGAAGAATGTCTCGATAGGTTATCAACCCCAACAGTTGGCCATTCTTCTTTACGACAGGCAATTTCTCAATCTTATAGTTCTGCAGAATTTTTTCTGCCTTGATGAGATCGGTTCCTTCAGGCGCTGTAACCAAATTTTCTTTGGTCATTACAGCACTCACTTTCTTTTTCTTATCTGTTTCAAATCGCAGATCGCGATTGGTAAGTATACCAACTAATTTCTTTTGAGCATTGATGATAGGAATCCCTCCTATTTTATTTTCCTTCATCAATTTTAAAGCGTCTCCAATTACTGCATCTTCGTGCAAGGTAACCGGATCAATGATCAGTCCACTTTCACTTCGCTTTACACGTCGAACCTGTTCAGCTTGTTGCTCAATGGTCATGTTTTTGTGCAGAATTCCAATTCCCCCCTCACGAGCCAATGCAATTGCAAGCGTGGCTTCAGTCACGGTGTCCATTGCCGCTGAAAGCAGGGGGATGTTGAGTCGAATGTCTTTGGTGAGCTGCGTACCGATGTTTGCATCTCTGGGCAAAACATCGGAGTATGCTGGAACCAGCAGTACATCATCGAAGGTCAGACCTTCACCAAAAAATTTGGGGGAGTTTGAACGTGTTGCCATATGCGAAGATAGGGAAAATTGAATTTTCGCATCATCGCATGACTGTACCATACATTTTTCCGGGACGAGATGCAACGAGTCCCTGTAATTCCAAGGAAAGCAATACAGCGGCGGTCTGGTGTGTTCGTAATCCGCAAATTGCTGCAATGCCATCAATCGACACGGGCTCGTTTGACACAATTGCATCATAGACGATTTTTTCATGTCCCTCTAAATCTATAAATAATCCGCGTTGGGTGATGGTTGCAGTGCGGGTGACGCTTTCCCATCCCATGGCGTGCAATAGATCATTGCCGTTTGTGATCAGGTAGGCTTTATGCTCCCGGATCAAGCTATTGCACCCTTCACTCTTGGAATCACTCACCCTTCCTGGCACAGCAAATACATCTTTGTTGTAGGAGTTGGCGATTGAAGCGGTGATTATGCTGCCCCCCTTGTCACCACTCTCTACTATAACCAATGCATCGCACAATGCAGCAACAATCCGATTGCGTTTTGGAAAGTTTTGTCGGTCTGGCGAAGTGCCCCGTTGAAATTCTGTTAGCAGACCTCCTTGCTCAATCATCCTGGCAGCGAGTCGTCGATTGACATGAGGATATAATGTATCCAATCCATGTCCCAACACGCCAATGGTATGCAAGTGATGATCTAAACTTTCAGAATGTGCACAGGTATCCACCCCATACGCCAGTCCACTTACCACCACACAACCAGCGGGCGCAAGCGATCGAATCAGTTCTCGGGTAATATGTCGACCATAATCGGTGGGTAATCGCGTACCAACGATTCCTACAATACGCTCTGCATTTAAATTGGCATTTCCTTTAAAATATAGAACATGGGGTGCGTCCATGGCATGCGCTAAGCGATTAGGATAAGTACTACCTCCTCTTACCAATACCTGTATTCCCAATTCGCCAAGAGATTTCAATTCTTTTTCTATGCTATCAAACCGATTGAATTGCTTGATGGCATTTGCACGTTGTTCACCAATACCCGGTATGCCACGCAATAAGGATACAGGTGCTTGAAAAATTTCTTGGGGACTAGAGAACTGATTCATCAACAAGTGTGCATGAACACTGCCCACGTGCGGAATCAAAGTCAGTGCAATATGATGAATCAGTTCGTAATCGGACATTTTAGAAAACACCGAAAAATAGGAAGTGGTAGCAGCTCAACCATGGGGTGAACCACCGGAGAGTTTGTGTTTTATCACATCCTTTTCAGCTATTAAAGAGAGAGGATAGAAAGTACAGTTCTTCTGTTCTTGGATCTCCCAGCTTCAGTTGCATTATCTGCTACCGGAACAGTATCACCATAGCCCTTTGCCACCAATCGGTCTGATGAAATTCCTAGGCCAATTAAAAACTGCTTAACAGCAAGAGCCCTTTGTTCGGAGAGCAATTGATTGGACACAGTGTTTCCACTGTTATCGGTGTGCCCATCAATTTGCATCCGCATTCCCGGATAATCAACCAATAGTTGATGAACTTTTTTGAGTTCCAATACATCGGATGATTTCAATTGCGACTGACCAATTTCAAAAAGTACATCCTGCAATACAATTACAGACCCTACTTCTAATTTTTCCAATTCAATGTCGTTTCGATACGACTGAACACTGCTATCGCTATTCATTGAATAGCGTTGAGCATAAAATGCATATCCTTTTTTATTTACGGTAAATGAATAATTGCCCTTCCTAGGCAGAACGGCGAGATAGTTGCCTTCACTATCGGCTGGTACAGAAGCAGTGAGCATCCCTGATTGCAAATCGACGACTTCTACAACTGCATTCACAGGGTCACCGGTTTTTTTCTCTTTCACAACTCCTTCAACCCATGTAGTAGAAAGTGGACGAATGGATGCGGGCAGGTTCATGACATAGATATCCAAACCTCCGCGAGAATCCTCACGGTCGCTTGCGAAAAAACCTCGTTCACCATCAGCAGTCACAAAAAGACTGCCTTCATCGCTGATGGTATTGACAGGATATCCGAGATTTTGTGGTGAAGAAAACCCACGCGGATTTCGAATACTTTTAAATAGGTCCGTACCTCCAATTCCTGGGTGACCATTAGAATTGAAAAAAAGCGATCGGCTGTCGGCATGCATAAAAGGACTGCTTTCATCGCCCGCAGTATTCACCACAGGACCCAGATTTTCCGCAGGAGACCATTTTCCATTTTGCAACCGATGGGAAACATATAAATCAGTCCCCCCATAACCACCTGGACGATCAGAGGCAAAGTACAACGACTGCTTATCGGGAGATAGGCAGGGAGCAGATTCCCAATATGCTGTATTGATTGCAGATCCAAGGTTTTCGGCTGTCGACCACCCCTTTTCCTGTAGATAAGAAATATAGATATCGAAACTTCCCCATCCAGAAGGAAAATCTTTTACTGCAAACACCATCCACTTGCCATCCTGCGAAACCTGTTGCGCACCTTCCCGATACATGGTATTGACGGTACCACTCAATGGAACAGCCTGATTCCAATGTCGCTCCATCCATCGCGACCCAAAGAAGTCTTCATCCATTCCGTTACGTGTGCGACGTGTGAAAATGAGTTGCCGCTGATCGATGGTAAGGGTTGGATAATATTCCGAAGCAGAAGTATTGACGCTATCTCCCGCATTTTCAACTTTCCAAGCAGAAGCAGCAGACGGATCTGAAAAATCAAGTGCAAATCGGTAACTGTTTCTTCTGAAGATGGCTGCCTTTCTTGAATCATCATTCAATGCGTGTAAGAGTAGAAACCGGTTGACGGCATCCAGTGCGTGTTTAAAATCACCAGTTCCCGCTAGTGCAATGGAATAAGGAAGCAGAAATTCCCTCGTTTCTTCATACGCTATTCCAAATGCCTTTTCAAATGATTGAGCTGATGCCTCGTATTTCCTGAGTTCCAAGAGCAACCCGGCCTTTGATAGCCAGGCGTCAATAAATGTAGGATGAATCGAAATAGCAGCATCCCAAGAAGAAAGCGCATCAGAAGTACGGCCTTCATCGAGTGCGAGCAATGCTTTTTGATGCAATTGCATTGCTTTTCTGGGAATTTTTTCTGTTGAGAGAACCTGCCCTTGCGCCGTGTAAGTATGAAAAAAGAAAATAAGTACGATGCAAATGCTTCTCATGGAATGTTGATGTACTTATGTGATTGCAATGAAAGTATCCATTGAGGATGATGATGAATATAATCAATTATCATTGGCGTCATTGCATCTCGTTTTTCCCACTCGGGTTGCAGGTACAATAAACAGGAATTCGACACCAACTTTTCATATTGCTCGGCCCACTTCAGATCAGAAGGATGATACACCACAACCTTTAGTTCATGGGCAGCTAAGACAAGCTCCGGGAGTGGCGATTTGAATTTTTTTGGCGACAGACATATCCAGTCAAAGTTACCACTCAAAGAATGAGCACCGGAGGTCTCCAGATGCACACGCATTCCTTGTTCCTTTAAAGCAAAGGTTAATTCTTTGAGATCATGCATCAGGGGTTCACCACCGGTAATGACAGCTATCTTTGCTCCTGATTTTTTTGCTTGTTCTGCGATATCGCTTATCGAAACTGTAGGATGTTCGTTTGCATTCCAACTTTCTTTGACATCACACCAAACGCATCCTACATCACAACCAGCCAAACGAATGAAATAGGACAATTGTCCGGAAAAGCGACCCTCCCCTTGTAAGGTGAGGAACTGCTCCATCAATGGAAGCGAAGGTTGCGAAGTCTGCATATCAATCTTTTGCCTCGCAGGCTTTGTAGGTATTCATCATCAGTGCTGCGATCGTCATGGGTCCCACTCCTCCTGGGACAGGTGTGATGAAACTGCATTTTGAAGCAACTGCATCAAAATCCACATCGCCTTTTATTGAAAATCCCGACTTTTTTGTTGCATCCTCAACACGAGTAATTCCTACATCAATCACTACTGCCCCTTCTTTCACCATGTCCGCTTTTAAAAATAAGGGTTTCCCTAACGCAGCAATGATGATATCGGCTTGCAAACACATCGCTTTTAAATCGCTGGTCTGAGAGTGACAAACCGTAACCGTGCAATTTCCGGGATACTCATTTCTGCTCAATAATATACTCATCGGGCGACCAACAATGTTACTTCTGCCGATGACTACCGCATGTTTCCCTTTGGTCTCAATCTTATAGTGTTCCAACAACAACAAAATTCCATAGGGAGTAGCCGGATAATAGGTAGGAAGACCCTGCACCATTCTACCCGCGCTTTCTGGATGAAAACCATCTACATCTTTTGAAGGAAGAATGGTTTCGATAACTTTTTGTTCAGAGATATGAGGTGGAAGCGGGAGCTGAACCAAGATCCCATCCACGTCAAAGTCGTCATTTAGTTCATTGAGCTTGAAGAGCAAATCATTTTCTGATACGGATGCTTCAAGTCGGATCAACGTCGATTTAAAACCGATCTCTTCGCAGGATTTTACTTTGGATGCAACATAGGTTTCACTGGCCCCATTATTTCCAATGAGAATTGCAGCCAGATGAGGACGTTTTTTACCCTTACCCATCCGCTCACTCGTCCGGTGTTTGAGGACATCTTTTACCGACTGCGATACAAGTTTTCCATCCATTAGTTGCATATAACAAAGGTACGTCGTGAAAAATGACTCCCAAAAAGGATGTTTTATTCATGTTCTAGCCTCTATCAAATAGCATCTTTAGCGAATGCTTTTTAGAATATTATTGATGGTGGCACCATTGGGAATGTGTGCTCAGGATTCATTTGAGTCCTCTTCATCATTCTCCTTTCAGCTCTTGGCCTACTCCTCGGGCACAAACAATGCACTGGCTTCAGCAGATGCTTTGACAACGCCGTCCAGCTCAAAAAAATTAAGATGGGGATTGGCCTTAGGTAATGAATTTGGACTTATGGAATTGAGTAAAGTTCGAGCGGCCATCCACCTCCCCCTTGCAAATGCCGCTTGCTATTTGCAAGCTTCCATGGGTGGCAAAGATCTTCAACGGCAATGGACAACCCTATCCGGAATCTCTATACGAACAAGTAAATCGACTTCAATAGGAGTAGGGATTGGTATTGGGTCTTCGGCGTTTAATGCACAACGGGCTGTGAAGGCACTGTTGTTGAAAATAGGTCTGGTTCAGCAATTGAATAAAAAAACTACAGCCGGAGCCATGTGCTTTTTTTCAGCACCGCTCACCAGAAGATGGAATGAGGCAAAATGGATCGATCGAATTTGGTGCATCGGTGTTGGTCACGAGATCCGAGAGGGACTATTCATAGGGGTGCAATGGCGACAATTTCACTACTCATCATCGTTGGTTTCGGGTATGGCGAAATGGGATTTCGCCAACTCCCTTAGCGCATTGGGAGGTTACAATAGCAATGGCCAGATGTGGTTGGGTATTCAGCTAGCAGGTAAAAAAATCTCTTCGGTTATATCGATTTCCTCACATAGCAGGCTGGGACCATCAGCTGAGTTTCAATTTTTTCAATACTGAGGCGATGAAGCAACTACTGATATGCCTTGTATTACAGTGCGCAATACAAGCAATGACACAAGAACAACACGAAGAAGAAGTAGAAAATTCGATGGTGCTAACACGTCAACCCTCAGAAGTGTTTCCTGAATTTCTGGAACAAAATGAACATCGCTATCACATCAATCGGGTAAGTGCAATCGAACTATCTGCAACCGGGTTATTAACAAAAGGACAGATTGATGCATTCATGAATCATAAGCAACAGTTTGGACCGTTCATCTCATTGATGGAACTCCAATCAATCATGGGATGGGATGCTTCAATAGTCCGAAAAATAATTCCCTTATTGTATTATCGACCTGAGTCGCAATTCGTACCAGAAATGAAACAACGATTCAAAGAAGGAACGCATCGAATCCTTTTCAGAACGGGCGGTTCAACACGATGGAGATCTGAAAAAGATGGGTATGTAGGAAACAGCTCTCGTTACTTATTCAATTACCGATTTCAATTTGAGAAACTATTTCGAATGGGTTTCACAGTAGAAAAAGATGCGGGCGAGGTTCGCCGGATGGATCACCGCAGCGGGTATTTGGTCATAGGCAAAAAAGGATGGATCCAACAAGCCATTCTAGGAGATTTTCAAGTGAATATGGGACAAGGACTGATTCACTGGCAAGGGTATGCAATCGGAAAAGGAGCGGGTATTCTTTCTAGTTTCCGACAAGATCAGCTTTTTATTCCCCATACCGGAAATGATGAGAACCGATTTCATCGAGGGGTTGCCATATCCATTAAAAAAGGAAAAATGGAAGGATCATTGTTTGTTAGTCGCCTTAACACAGATGCTCGTATCGATACCCTAGGAACAGATTCGATTCCAATCATCACCAGTCTACTATCATCGGGATTACACCGAAGTGCAGGAGAACTCAGGACAAGAAAGTCATTGAGCAAAAGTGCTATGGGAGGAAGAATTCGGTTCACTCACTCGTTAGGTTCATTAGGAATAAACGCATTAGTTCATTCATTCAGCATCCCTTTGATCAAGGAGCAAAAAATCTACAATCAACACGCCGTCGGAGGAAAAATCTGGTGGAATGCCAGCATTGATCATCAATGGATGACACCCTGGGGATTATTGTTTGGAGAAATCGCAGTTGATCGGCAAGGCGATTGGTCAGTCATAGCCAATTGGATAAAAAGTATTGATCCTAAATTGGATCTGACCATAGGATACCGAAAGATGTCGCCTGAATACAGTGCACTGGAAACGAATTGCTTTTCAGATAACGGAACTGCAGGAAACGAGGAAGGGATTTATATTTCGACAGTTTTTCAACCTCATAAAAGTCATTACTGGGAATTATTCGTGGATCGATTTAGAAAACCCTGGCCAAGCTTCTCCGTAGATGGAATTGAATATGGAGGCGCTTGGGGAGTGAAGTATTCGTGGAGACCCAACAAGAAAACATCAATGCAATTGCGACTTCAACAACAGGGAAGTCAGTTCCGATTTCGGATGCATGTAATCATGCAACCCGGAGAACAGGTAGAATTACGCATCCGAAATGAAGTCACCTTTCTAAAAAGCGAAAAATCCAGAGAAGTTGGTATGCTCAGTTACGCTGAATGGATTGGAAAAGATCTAATCAAGGGATTGACCTTAAGCATGCGATTGACTTTTTTTGAGACCAGTTCATATGCTACCCGTATTTATGCATACGAAAGAGATGTACAAGGACAGTTCATGGTGCCAGCCCATTATGGAAAAGGAACAAGAGCATACATTTTGGCTGCATATGGACTTCGAAACGGGATTAAACTTCAAGGCAAGTGGTCGCTTCACCGATACCGGGAATGGCGTATCCAAGTGATTTGTCCCTTGAGTTAAAACAACTCAATCTGCTTAGCTTATATTTGTTCTTTAACTTTTTACCATGAGCGAACAACAACAGAATCAACTCAACATTGAAATCTCTGAAGAGGTAGCAGAAGGACAATATGCCAATCTGGCCATCATTACCCATAGTCACGCAGAATTTGTGATCGACTTCGTCAATGTAATGCCAGGAACACCAAAGAGCAAAGTCAAATCAAGGATCATCCTAACACCTCAACATGCAAAGCGATTGCTGAATGCGATTGCGGACAACATTCAAAAGTTCGAGGATGCAAATGGTCCGATAAAAGATATAGAAGAAGTACAAATCCCTTTCCATTTCGGGGGACCCCAAGCGCAAGCCTGATATCAGTTTACTGATTCAACAGCAATGGTCTTGTTAATTTTTGCAATCAAGCCCTGAAGAACTTTACCAGGTCCAACTTCCGTGAAACTGTTGGCACCATCAATTATCATGTTCTCGATGGTCTGCGTCCATTTGACAGGACCCGTCAATTGATCAATGAGGTTTTGCTGAATCTCTTGGGGATCCTTCACGGGTCGAGCTACCACATTCTGATAAACGGGACAAGAAGGCTTATGAAATGGTGTTGATAAAATAGCTTTTGCCAACTCTTCTTTAGCGGGCTCCATAAATGGAGAATGAAAAGCACCACTTACCGGTAATTTTATTGCGCGTTTAGCACCAGCAGCCTTCATCCGTTCACAAGCCAAATCAATACCGGCAATCGAACCGCTGATCACCAATTGTCCTGGACAATTGAAATTAGCAGGCACTACAATTTCACCCGTCTCCTGTTGGATGGATGCGCATATCTGTTCTGCTTCTTGATCGGAAAGAGCCAAAACAGCAGCCATTGTTGAAGGTTGAATCTCACAGGCTTTCTGCATAGCAGTCGCCCTCACCCTTACCAATTCTAAACCATCCTCAAACGTAAGCGTTCCATTCACCACTAGAGCAGTAAACTCTCCGAGTGAATGTCCAGCCACCATGTGCGGATTGGTTCCGTCAATCATTTTATAGGCAATAACAGAATGCAGGAAGATCGCCGGTTGTGTGACCCTTGTTTGCTTCAGGTCATCTTCAGTACCGGTAAACATGATATCGGAAATCTTAAATCCAAGAATCTCATTGGCCTGGTCAAAAAATCTTCTGGCAAATGCATTTCCATCATAATGTTCTTTACCCATCCCTGGAAACTGAGAGCCCTGACCGGGAAAAACATAGGCCTTAATCATAGAGAAAATTGAGTTGCAAAATTAACATAAAAGCCTGAAAAACCTCAGGTAATGTTAGTCCTTCAACGAAGGAAGCACTAGTGCAATTTTGATCCAATGAGGCGAATGAATTCACTGCGGGATTCATTCTTTTCAAACTCACCACAGAAAGCAGAAGTAGTTGTAACTGAGTTTTGCTTTTGAACTCCACGCATCATCATGCAAAGGTGTGAGGCTTCTATCACCACTGCTACACCCAAAGGATTGAGCGTTTCCTTGATGGCATTTAGGACTTGTGACGTAAGGCGTTCTTGCACTTGTAACCTGCGACTGTACGTATCCACCACACGGGCGATCTTGCTAAGTCCAGTGATCCATCCATTGGGGATGTATGCAACATGAGCCTTACCAAAAAAAGGAAGCATGTGGTGCTCGCATAAACTAAATAGTTCAATATCTTTTACAATGATCATTTCACTTACATCTTCATGGAATTTTGCAGAGTTCAAGATCGCTTTCGGATCGATTTGATAACCTTGTGTGAGGTACTGCATCGATTTGGCAACACGCTCGGGTGTTTTCAATAATCCTTCCCGTGAAGGATCTTCTCCCAACAATGCAATGCTCTCCCGGTAGTTTTCAATCAACCCCGATGTGATCTTGTCTTCGAATTGTTCGACTTTGGTATAGGCCATGATGATCAGTTTTTAGATGTGCGATGGATACTCCACAAAATTGCGGGGCGTCTCATATAAACGTATTTGAAGCGATAAAGTTTTATCCAATAATGGTCGCAATAGTGAATGAATTACAACTGCGATATTTTCAGCTGTTGGATTCAGGTCTTTGAATGCCGGTACGTCCTGATTGAGGTTTTTATGATCGAATGCGTTGACCACGTGCTCCTGTATCAGATCCGATAGGAACTTCATATCAATTACGTACCCTGTTGCAGGATCAACTTCTCCTATAACCTTGACAATCAATTCATAATTATGCCCATGGTAATTGGGAAGGTTGCATTTGCCAAAAACCTCGGAGTTTTTTTCGTCCGACCAACTGGGATTGTGCAGTCGGTGTGCGGCGTTGAAATGCTCTTTTCGAAAAACAGCGATGCGTTCACCCATATTCAGCTATTTGGCCAATAGTAAACGCTAAAGATACAAGATTGTTTAATCTAGGTAACGATTATTCGCCGTAATATTCTACAAAAATCCGGGGAGTTTCTACCAGTTTAATGCAATGAAGAGCGACTTCTTTAGGGATATGGGGCTCCAGTTGTTGCCATATTCCATACACCAGGTTCTCAATCGAACACAGCTTGCCCTGCATGAAGGGAACGTCCAAATTCAAGTTTCGGTGATCCAACTGGTCAACAATGTGCTCCTTGATGATGGAGCTTAGGAGTTTTGCATCAACAATAAACCCGGTATCCGGATGGGGAGTGCCTTTAACGGTTACATACAGCTCAAAGTTGTGACCATGCCAGTTTTCATTGGCACACTTGCCGAAAACTTCATCATTTTTCTCTTTTGACCACGAGGGGTTGAAGAGCCGATGGGCGGCATTGAAGTGTTCTTTTCGAGTTAAGTAGAAAGTGGGCATAACGGAGTGCAAATTTAATGCGATAGAATCAATTGCCGAAAAGAAGACATTCGATGGCGTTTGCCATGAAATGCCGAATTTTGAACCATGGATATTCTGGTCGTGGCTGCTATGGAGATGGAATTGGGTCCTTTGCTGGAAACCAATAAAGAAGCATCCATTGGCAGTACCGAGATCCTACCCTTGGGGATAGGAATCCTTTCAACAGCCGTAAACTTGATGCAGCGTATCGCACGCAAAAAACCTGATTTGATCATCCAGACCGGGATTGCTGGTGGAATACACGAAGGAATAAGTTTGGGGACTGCTTACTGCATCCATTCCGAATGCCTGCCTGAAATGGGCGTGCAGGAGTCGACTGGATACCGCGATATTTTTGACATGGGATTTCAGGATCCCAACTCTTTTCCTTTTTCAGAAAAGCGGTTGTTTAATCCGCATCATGATCTAATGGAAAAGACGGAGCTTCCGCTTGCAGCAGGAATAACGGTAAACCAGATTACAACAGATCCTCAACAAATCAGCATTTACCAGAATCAGTACAAAGCCGATGTAGAGTCAATGGAAGGAGCTGCTGTTCACTACATCGCGCTCATGCATCAAATTCCGTTTGTTCAAATCAGAGGAATATCCAATCGCGTTGGAGAAAGAGGTACAGAAAACTGGAAATTCAAGGAAGCCATAGATGCATCAACAGCGTCATGCAGGAGACTGCTTTTAAAACTTCACCAATCATGATGCTGCACATTGGTCTTTCTCCTTGTCCAAACGATACATTCATTTTTGATGCATTGCTGCATAATAAAGTAGATACGGAAGGATTGCAATTCACGTATCACTTAGAAGATGTAGAAACATTGAATCAAATGGCCAGAACTGGACAATTGGATGTTACAAAGGTCAGTTATGGAGCTGTTTCGGAACTGTTGCCGCTATACAGGGTGCTGGATGCAGGTGGTGCATTGGGAAATGGTGTTGGTCCCCTTTTGGTAGCAAAACGCCTCCTTACGGAGGAGCAATTGATTGCTTCTCCTATTGCTCTGCCCGGAAAATATACTACAGCGCATCTGCTTTTCTCCATGGCCTATCCTGAAGCAGCAAATAAGGTCTTCATGCCATTTCATACGATCGAAGATGCCGTGATCAATGGAATAGTTGAGGCTGGAGTCATCATTCACGAGAATCGCTTTACGTATGCAGAAAAGGGGCTCATTGCCATTGCAGACCTGGGTACACTTTGGGAAATACAAACTGGAGCTCCAATTCCACTTGGTGGTATCCTTGCTAGGAGAAGCTATGATTTGGCGTTGTTGAGAAAAATAAACAGGGTCATCAAAAGAAGCGTAGAGTATGCGTTTCAGCATCGGGAACACTTGCCGGATTTTGTTATTCAAAACGCTCAGGAGATGAGTCATGAAGTGATGAATAAGCACATCGATTTGTATGTAAACAACTACTCCCTGGAGTTGGGAACGACGGGTCGTGCTGCGGTATGGCAATTGCTGGAATCAACTCTTGGTTTACTAAGAGAGCCAGTAGGAAGTCACTACGAAGTTTTCGTGGATTAAAACAATCCGTAAAGTTCAGCGTCAACTTTTGCAATGATCGCGCCGAGGTCTTCTTCTTTTTCTGCAAACTTGTTATTATCGACATTGATCACCAGCAAGGGTCCCTCTTTATATCCGTCGATCCACTTGCCGTAGTATTCGTTGAGTCGCTTTAAATAATCTAAACGAATATTCTCTTCATACTCCCTGCCCCGTTTTTGAATTTGTCCTACTAGCGTTGGAACAGAGGCCTGCAGGTAAATCAACAAATCCGGCGGTTTAATCATTTGTCGAAGGTTCTGAAAGAAATCAAAATAGTTATTGAAATCCCGCTTGCTCATTAGTCCCATTTCATGAAGGTTTGGAGCGAAGATGTACGCATCTTCATAAATGGTTCTATCCTGCACAACAGTTTCTGTTCCTTTGGAAATATCGATGAGTTGTGTAAGTCGGCTATTCAGAAAATAAATCTGAAGATTGAAAGACCACCTGGGCATGTCTTCATAAAAATCAAACAGATAAGGATTCTGATCCACATCCTCAAACTGAGGAATCCATTTGTAATGTTTACTGAGCAACTCGGTAAGGGTGGTCTTCCCTGCTCCAATATTGCCGGCGACAGCTACGTGTTTTGGTTTTTTTACTTTGGCCATATACTCTACAATTCACATCGATACGATGCGGGCGGACAAAGTACATATTCATTTTGAAATAGATGCGAACGAGCAATATTTTTTTTGCAATTGTGGAAAGATTGGCACTCAATAGTCCAATCCCATGGCCGATCGAACCAGATCCATGGTTTTTTGGGCACTGGCGCGCGCCTTCTCAGCACCTTGCTCCATGATTCGAGATAAATAAGCATGATCAGTTCGAATCTGTTCTGCTTTTTCACGAATGGGAGCGATGAACCGAACCATGTCTTCTGCCAGCTGCTTTTTCATATCTCCATAACGAATGGAGCATTCATTATAGGCGCTTTCATAAGTCGCAACTACTTCTTTATCTGATACAAGAGATAATAATTGAAATATATTTTCAATGTAATCTGGCTTGGGCGTGTTGGGAGCAGAAGGACCCGCATCGGTCTTGGCTTTCATCACTTTTTTTCGAATCTGCTCATCACTATCCGCCAGATACAAGGTGGCAAGCTGATTTTCACTCTTGCTCATTTTACCCGTTCCATCCAGACTGGGGACTTTCACGAGGTCGTCGCCAAAATTATAAGCAGCGGGTTCGGGAAATACCTCTCCGTAACGGTGATTGAAACGCTTTACAAAATTGCGAGCCATCTCCAAATGCTGTTCCTGGTCTTTTCCGACAGGCACCCAGGTGGCACGGTGCAAAATGATATCTGCTGTTTGCAGTACGGGGTAAGTGAGCAATCCCGCATTCACGTTGTCCGGCTGCAAACGGGCTTTTTCCTTGAAGGTTGTGGTCTTCTCAAGTTCGCCCAGATAAGCCAACATATTCAAATAGAGATAGAGCTCAGAAGTTTCCCGAACATGGCTTTGGCAATAAAGTGCCGCTTTATCGGGATCGATGCCACAAGCAATATTTTCTGCAATAACCCTGTGTACATTTTCTTTCAAAGCAGACGTATCAGGATGCGTTGTCAGCGCATGGAGATCTGCCACCATAAAAAAACAGGTGTAGGTTTCCTGCAAACGGACATAGTTGCGCATGGCCCCAAAATAGTTGCCCAAATGCAAGTATCCGGTTGGTCGGATACCGCTCATGACTATAGCTCTCTCACCCATGATGGTGCAAATATAGAATGAATGCTGAGATTCAATGCGGCTTCGCCTATAAGCATAGTTTTCCATTCATCAAGAAAAAGGAGAAGAAGACCGCAGAATGGCTAATTTTACTGCGTGAATACGATGAAACTGAACAGAGCAATTACGGAAAAAATTGCGCGACTCTCAAAATTGAATTTTAACGAAAATGAACTGGAGGAAATCCAACAGGATCTTCAGCACATGATCGGATTCGTTGAAAAACTCAATGAATTGGACACGACCGGAGTAGCACCATTGACCCATATTGCAACGCATGCTACTGCACCTCGTGAAGATGTTGCCTATGGCTCCATCTCCATCGATCAAGCCCTGCACAATGCCCCTGATTCAAAAGACCGTTATTTTACTGTTCCTAAAGTGATAAACAACAATTCATGAATGCATCAGTGATTCATCTGGAAGAAATCAAGAAAAGCTACTTCATGGGGAAGCAGGAACTTCAAGTACTTAAAGGAGTTTCTCTGGATATCCTGAAAAACGAGTACGTAGCGTTGATGGGACCTTCAGGCTCTGGTAAAAGCACCTTGATGAACATTTTAGGTTGTCTTGACTCCCCTACTCAAGGCACCTACATTCTGAATGGACACGATGTGAGTACCATGCCCGATAATGAATTGGCTGAAATTAGAAACAAGGAGATTGGATTTGTGTTTCAGCAATTCAATCTATTGCCCCGTTTGAGTGCATTGGAAAATGTAGCATTACCCTTGGTCTATGCGGGTGTGGCGAAAAAAGTGCGATTGGAAATGGCCAATGAAGTTCTTCGAAAAGTAGATCTGCTCGACCGCAGTCACCACAAACCCAATGAACTTTCTGGTGGACAATGTCAACGTGTAGCCATTGCTAGGGCCCTGGTGAACAATCCCTCCATCATTCTTGCTGATGAGCCTACTGGAAACCTAGACACCAAGACCTCTTATGAGATCATGAACATATTTGGTAAAATCCATGCAGACGGGAATACTGTTGTGCTGGTTACTCATGAAGAGGATATTTCAAACTACGCAAAACGAGTCATTCGACTCCGGGATGGTGTAATTGAGAGCGATAAGCGCAAAGAAAGCGCCAGCGCTGTATAAAAAAATACGAATCCTTCCGAACAAAAACGGTCGCCACGCATTATCTTGGAAAGGAATGTGTCATGGCCATGAGAATTTATACCAAGACGGGGGATAAAGGAACTACTTCACTGATAGGAGGAACCAAGGTATTGAAATCCCACGAGCGCATTGAGGCCTATGGCACGGTGGATGAATTGAATTCGTATATAGGTCTATGCCGTGATTTGATCGACGACCCATCCATTCAAGAAGAACTTAGGGAAATTCAGGACCGCTTGTTTACCATTGGATCAGCATTGGCCTGTGACCCCGATAAAGAGTCGCAATTAAAAATACCCGACCTAAAAGAAGAAGATATCGTGATCCTGGAGAAAAAAATGGATGCCATGGATGAAACCCTGTCTCCATTGCAGGCCTTTATATTGCCCGGAGGCCACCCCACGGTCTCCACCATCCACATTGCTCGCTGCGTTTGTAGAAGAACAGAACGATTGATTGTTCAATTATTGGGAACATCTGAAGGAACCGACAACATGATCTTCAAGTACGTGAACCGACTGAGTGATTATTTATTTGTGTTAGCTCGATTTGTGGGAAATCAACTCAAGGTAGAGGAGGTCAAATGGCGACCACGCATTGATTAATGGTTGTCGACCCAATTCCCATCTTTTAAGTGCACTACCCGGTCGCTGAGCGAAGCCAGCTCGTCGTTATGGGTTACAATGATGAATGTCCTATTGAATTGAGAACGCAGCTCCCGAAACAAAGCATGAAGTGACTGAGCATTGGATGAATCCAGATTTCCAGTTGGCTCATCAGCCAAAATCATTTCAGCGCCATTGATCAATGCCCTAGCAACAGCTACCCGCTGTTGTTCACCACCTGATAATGCAGTCGGTTTGTGATCAGCACGTTCAGCAATAGAGAGTCGCTCCATTAACTCCATTGCTTCTTTTTCAACGCGACTACCGGAATTGCCTGCAATCCATGCGGGCATACAAATGTTTTCCAGTGCAGTAAATTCTGGCAATAGATGATGAAATTGAAAAACAAAGCCAATGTGTTGATTCCTGAAATGAGCCAACTCCTTTGCCTGCAAATGATCAAATCTGCGACCATTGAATACCACTTCGCCCCGGTCGGGTCGATCCAATCCACCTAAAATGTGCAAAAGCGTAGTTTTTCCCGCACCTGAAGAACCTACTATACTCAGCATTTCTCCTTGTTGAACAGAAAGATCCAACCCACGTAAAACCCTCAGGTCGCCATACGATTTTTCTATCCCCCTCGCCGTCAACATGCAATGAATTTTGCTGAAGTTAACATTTCTTCACATTTGGTATTATCGAATTAACCATTACTTTTGCCGAAAATTCAAAAGGACATATGTTCTGGACACTTGAATTAGCATCGTATCTCGAAGACGCACCTTGGCCAGCTACCAAGGATGAATTGATTGATTATTCCATCCGCAGTGGAGCACCGATCGAAGTGATCGAAAACCTGCAAGAATTGGAAGACGAGGGAGACATTTACGAAGGAATCGATGACATTTGGCCCGACTATCCCAGTCAGGAAGATTTCTTCTTCAACGAAGACGAGTATTAATCCAAAGCCACCTTCTCGGTGGCTTTTTCATTAAAAGGTAAGTTTAAAGTAAAGCAAGACGAGCGAGAGAAACATAATGATTGAGTTGGCAAGAATCATCGCCTTGTCTTTTCCCCAAATACCATAGATCAACCAAATGGTTACATTCAACAGCAGAATGAAAATCATCCAAATGGAAATGTCTCCGACCGATCGTGTTTCCCAAGCTTTGTAGACCTGAGGAACAAAGGTCAGCGAGCCTGTAACCACCCCCAGGTATCCTAAATAAGCTCTCCATTTCATACGCATTATTTTTCCATTTGGTCAATCACCGCATTGGTAACGCCGGTGAATGAGAAGCCCCCATCGTGGAAGAGGTTCTGCATGGTAACCATACGTGTAAGGTCAGAAAAAAGCGACACACAGTAGTTTGCACAGTCTTCTCCAGAAGCATTGCCAAGGGGACTCATTTTTTCCGCATATGTTATAAAGCCATCAAATCCTTTTACCCCACTGCCGGCCGTAGTCCGGGTAGGCGACTGTGAGACCGTATTTATTCTAACTTTCTTTTTTACTCCATAGTGATATCCAAAGCTTCTCGCTACGCTTTCCAGCAACGCCTTAGCATCTGCCATCTCATTGTAATCAGGAAAAACCCGTTGTGCAGCGATGTAGGTAAGAGCAACTACGCTACCCCATTCGTTCAAAGCATCCATTTCCCATGCTGTTCTCAAAACACGGTGCAATGACATGGCTGAGATATCCAGGGTTTTTTGATTGAATCCATAATCAATTTCTGTATAGTGCTTGCCCTTTCTCACGTTAAGGCTCATGCCAATGGAATGCAGTATAAAATCAATTCCACCCCCAAAATGCTTCTGGCTTTGCTCAAATAAGTTCTTCAAGTCATCCATGTTCACTACATCAGCTCCGATCACAGGAGCACCGGTCTGTTCAGCCAACTTATTTATCTCACCCATTCGTAAAGCAACAGGTGCATTGGTCAACACCAGCTCTGCTCCTTGAGCATGACAAGCCAATGCAGTTTTCCAGGCAATGGATTTCTCATCCAGCGCACCGAATATGATTCCTTTCTTTCCTTTCAGCAGTTGTTGGGACATGGCAAATGATTTGCTGCAAATATACGGATTAAAAAAAGCGGTCTATTTACGCATCATCTCTTCAGCAGAAGCGCGAACTGTCTTACTGGGAGAATCTCCTCCCATCATCTTAGCAATGGCATCAATGCGGTCCTCTTTTGATAGGTCCCGTATGCCGGTTACAATTTCACCCGAACGTTCGCTCTTATAGACAAACAGGTGTTGATCGGCACGGGCTGCAATTTGGGGCTGATGGGTTATGGCAATCAATTGATGGGCATACGACAGTTCCTCCATGACCAATCCAACTTGTTTTGCTGCTTCACCGCTGATCCCGCTATCGATTTCATCAAAGATCAGCGTAGGCATGGATAGAGAAGTGGCCACTAGCGATTTCAATATAAGCATCAATCGACTTAACTCTCCACCACTTGCCACCTTGCTTAGGTCTTCGAATCTGCCGCTTTTATTGGCATCAAAAAGAAAGGCGATGGTATCGGAACCACCGATGTGCAGTTCGCCACTGCTCAACTCGACTTTAAATAAGGCATTGGGCATACCTACGCGTTTCAATAAATCATGCACTGCTTTTTCCAGTTTGGGAATTCCAGCCTTCCGTTTTTTACTCAAGCTTTCTGCAAGTTCCTGAGCAGAAGAAAGCAATGCTCTTTCTTCTTTTTGCAATGCCTCCAATTGTTCTTGGGAAGACTCCAACACCTTGCGATCGCGCTGCAATCGCTCACCTACCTCCACCAAATGATCGGGATCTGAAAGGTTGTGCTTTTTTGCCAATCGCTGTGCAGAAGACAATCGTTCGTTCAAGGCATCCATTCGGCGATCATCTACTGTTAGACCATCCAGTACGGATTCCAATTCATTGGATACATCTTTGATCTCGATATATGCCGAATCGAGTCGCACAGCCAATTCACCCAACCGCTGGTGATATCCTGAAAGGGACTGAAGCTGCGATACCATAGTCCGGAGACGCGCTACCATAGGCTGTTCTCCTTCCTGAAGCACACCAACCATTTTGCCTAAACCAGTGCGGATCTGTTCAGCATGGGTGAGGGTATTCAACTCTTCTTCGATGCGTTTGGTTTCCCCCAACTGCCAGTTCAAGTTCATCAATTCATCCAGTAAAAAGTCCCAATATTCTTTTTCCTGTTGGGCTTTCAACATAGTTGCATGCAATGCTGTAATGGCTTTACGGGTATGACTCAATTGATTGAAAACAGTTTGATACGAATTGAGTGCAGGTACCCCTCCAACCCATGCATCCAACATCTCACGTTGAAATTCCCGGTTCGATAACTCAAGCGTTTCAAATTGCTGATGCAAATCAACCAAAACAGAAGCCATTCGCTGCAACCCATTCAGCGGCACAGGGGTGTCGTTAATAAATGCCCTTGATTTTCCTGTAGATGAGAATTCGCGACGAATAATGATGCACGCATCTGGATCCAGGTCCAGCTCTTCAAAATAGGTATTGACACGTTCGAGGGAAGTCAATTCAAATTCAACTTCAATGATGGTCTTTTTTTCACGGTTGCGAAACATGGATCCGTCGGCTCGTTCTCCCAAAGCCAATCCCAACGCACCCATCAATATACTCTTGCCCGCACCAGTCTCCCCCGTAATGATGATCATCCCTTTTTGAAACACCACTTCCAATTCTTGGATGATTGCATAATTCTGTATCGACAACTTCTTGAGCATGCTCCAAATGTAGATTTTTTTTAAATGCACTACCTTGTGAGTACAACCGTTAAAACATGTCTCCGTTACTGCTTTTTTCTTTTGTTATCGGATATTTCCTGCTCCTCTTGTCCGTTGCCTTTTACACCTCGCGTAACGCAACCAACGAATCGTTCTTCATAGGAAACAGGGATTCCAATTGGGTACTGGTAGCATTTGGAATGATTGGCACTTCACTTTCCGGGGTAACCTTTGTTTCAGTCCCTGGAACAGTAGGAAACTTAACCGGAGATGCCTACAACGGCTTTGGATACTTTCAGGTTGTATTGGGCTATATTTTTGGCTATTTGGTAATTGCTTACGTGCTCATTCCCCTTTATTACCGATTAAACCTTACTTCGATCTACCATTATTTGGAGCAACGGCTGGGGACAGCAAGCTACAAGACAGGAGCCTTATTCTTTATTATTTCCCGAACATTTGGTGCAACAGCACGATTATTTCTGGTGATCAACGTGCTGCAGATTTTTATTCTGGATGAAATGGGAATTCGATTTGAATGGACCACCGCGCTGATTCTAGGCATGATTCTTCTCTACACGTTCAAAGGTGGGGTCAAAACAATCGTATACACGGATACACTGCAAACTAGTTTCATGTTGATGGGGTTACTGATTTGCATGCTGTATATTTTGAATCAAATGAATATGGGATGGGGTGAGGCAATTGAACGGATAACACAACAAGGGTATGCCCGGATGATCGAAACCGATTGGAAAAGTCGCTCGTTTATTCTAAAAAATCTAGTTGGAGGTGCAGTAATTGCGATTGCAATGACAGGATTGGACCAAGAGATGATGCAAAAAAATATCAGTGTTCGAACCGTACAGGATTCTCAAAAAAACATCATCACCTTCACCACCATCATGGTCATTGTGAACTTGCTGTTCCTGTTCCTTGGTGCGCTTTTATATCTCTATATGATCGACCAAGGTGCCCACTATGAGGGAAAACAATTTTTACTCAATAACAAGAATATTATTGGCGACGACCTGTTTCCTGATGTGGCATTGAATTTTTTACCGCCGGCTATGGGAATCATTTTCATCATTGCTCTTATTTCCGCACTATTCCCAAGTGCTGACGGTGCATTAACTGCGCTTACATCATCGTTCTGCATTGATATATTAGGAATAAGAAGAAGAAAAGACTTTTCTGAAGCACAGCAAAAACGCACACGCATTACCGTTCACTTAAGTTTTGCAGTTGTATTTCTAGTCTGCATCATGATCTTCAAGTGGATTGACAACAAATCCATCATCGGAATCATACTAGACTTAGCAGGTTATACGTATGGACCATTGCTGGGCCTGTTTGGATTTGGTATACTTACTCAACGCATTCTGCCAAAGGGATACACGGTAACGTGGATCTGCTTATTGGCACCTGCTGCATGCTATGCATTGAGCAAATACAGCACCGATCTTTTCAACGGATACCAAATTGGATTTGAAATGCTATTGATCAATGGGCTGCTAACTTTTGCAGGATTATTCGCGATTTCCAGTCCCAAGCAGAATTAATTTTAGTTTTTTTTAAAACAAGATCCTCCTTATCCATCGCAGAATTGGTTGTAAATTTGTCGCGCATGCACATCCTAGATCCTCTGGCAGAACACTACGCTTTAGAACACAGTTCGTCTTTGGATTCCTTATTGGATCAGATTCATGCCTATACCCTTGAAACCCATACGGAGTCGCACATGATCAGCGGTCCCCTTCAAGGACATTTACTGAGTATGATCAGCAAAATGATCCAACCAAAAAGGATTCTGGAGATCGGGACCTTTACAGGATACAGCGCTCTTTGTTTAGCAGAAGGATTAACCCCAGATGGCATCCTCCATACCATCGAGCTCAGAGCAGAAGACGCCAACACAGCAAAAGGATTTTTTGACAAAAGCGTCTATGGGAAAAAGATTCATCTGCATGTTGGGGATGCACACGCAATGATTGATGGACTCCTAGAGAACTGGGATTTGATTTTTGTAGATGCGGATAAAACGGGATACATCGATTATTATGAACAACTCATGAAGATTGTCAAACCGGGAACTTGGCTCATTTTTGATAACATGTTTTTCCATGGCGAGGTACTCAAAGAAGTAATCAAAGGAAAAAATGCAAAGGCAATTCATGAATTCAATGAGCATGTTCAACAAGATAACCGATCTGAAAACACATTAGTGACAGTAAGGGATGGCTTAATGCTCATCCGCAAACGATAAGGTATGAGAAGAATGAAAAAACTGGTATTGATCATTGGAATTCTCCTGACAAGCATTCAACTGCATGCTCAAGATTCTAACAGAGAATTCATTATTCGCTATATCGAACAATATTCCGAGCTCGCCATTCGGGAAATGGCAAGGACTGGAGTACCTGCTTCAATTAAGATTGCTCAAGGCATACATGAATCAGGAGCAGGACAAGGTCAACTGACCGGTCGATCCAATAATCATTTCGGCATCAAATGCAAGTCGAATTGGGAAGGCGATAAAGTGTACCACGACGATGATGCCGAAGATGAATGTTTTCGCAAATACGAAACAGCACAAGAATCCTACATCGATCATTCAAACTACCTGCGTTCGCAGTCGCGTTACGCATTTCTTTTTGAATACGATCCGAACGATCATGAGTCATGGGCTTGGGGACTAAAACGCGCCGGATACGCAACCAGTCCCGTCTACGCCCAAACCATCATACGCTACATTGATACATATCAGTTGAATGAACTGAATGCCTTCAGCGATGTAGAAGAGGATGAAGAGCTGGACCTTTCGGACTACTACGCAGCACTGCGCTCAACCATTTCTTCGCCTGTCAAATCCTATTCCTCCGGCCCCTCTTACGTCCAAAATAATACCAAGCCTGCTTCTCCTGCACAGCCTTCGGGTAACGCTTATCCAAAAAACGTTTTTAAAATTAACGGATTAAAAGTAGTGTA
>JAFMES010000106.1 GCA_017856605.1 Chitinophagaceae bacterium | reverse complement strand
GTTTGTAAAAATTGATGGTAAATGGTTAATCAAACATCGGATATCAAATTTTATACATCGAGAAACAGAGGAAATAAAATAGATAAGTCAAATGAGTAGATTTCAGAAACCCCAAAAAACTGTGCACCTTTCTGTGCACCCTAAATAAAAAACCCTTGTAAGGATTTGACCTACAAGGATTTCTGTTTTTCTGAAGTGGTGTGGGCCGGAATCGAACCGGCGACACAAGGATTTTCAGTCCTTTGCTCTACCAACTGAGCTACCGCACCATCCCTTTGATAAGGACTGCAAATATAATCATAGCCCCTATTATGGCAAAACATCTGAAGGAAATGGTGTTTTCAACAACCTTTGTACGGCTATTTTCCGTACATTTGATTTTTCAAATTTGAACCATGAGCGCCTCAAAGTCACAAAAAAAATCTACCGCAAATGCACGATTTGATACCCGACTCCTGGAAAGTCAAAAAACATTATTTGAAAAAGCAGCAAAAATAAAAGGATACAAATCGCTCTCTGAATTTGTTGTACAAGTTGTACAAGAAGCATCGGAAGAAATTATTGAAAAACATAACAGTATACTTAGTTCCGAAAACGATAAGAAAGTTTTTTTTGATGCGCTCACCAATCCCCCTCAACCCAATAAAGCATTAATAAAAGCTGCTAAACTCTATCAAAAACGAGTCTCCTGAATACGGTGTATTTAACTTCCCTCTTGGCACCCACACATGAAAAATCAAAATTCACATGTGGTAAAGCTCCCTTGGATGAGTATATACAGAAACGCGCTAAGCAAGATATAAAAGCAAAAGTTGCAGCATGTTTCGTGTTCTCTGACGATGATAAAAAAATAATTGGCTACTATACGCTGTCAAACGACTCAATCCCCCGACACATTCTCCCTGAACACGTCATAAATAAACTCCCTAAATACAAAGACCTCCCAGTTACTTTATTAGGCCGTCTTGCAATACACAAAGATGCTCAGGGCCAGCAACTGGGACAACTTTTACTGATGGATGCCCTGAAAAGAAGTTACGACTCTTCGTTTTCTATCGGATCTATGGCAGTTGTTGTAGACCCCATTGACGAATCTGCACGGATGTTTTACTCCAAATACGGATTTATTCAACTTCCGGATAACAATCGAATGTTCCTTCCAATAAAAACAATTGAACAGGTATACTTGAATTCAGTTTTATAATCAAACATTGCTACCAACAAAACGAATCACTTATCTTTAAGCAACTCAATTCATTGCTATGCCTGCATCCAATCATTTCGACGCCATTGTAGTGGGCTCCGGCATCTCCGGCGGCTGGGCGGCTAAAGAACTCTGCGAAAAAGGTCTCCATACCCTCGTACTCGAACGCGGTAGAAATGTTGAACACATCAAAGACTATACCGATACGGAAAAACATCCATGGGAACTCCCTCACCGCAATACCCTCACACTCGAAGACCGTACCAACTCCCCCATCCAAAGTGAATGCTACGCTTACGATGAAGTCTCCAAAAAATTCTTCGTCAACGATAACGAACACCCCTACAACCAAATCAACCCGTTCAAATGGATCCGCGGAAACCACGTGGGCGGAAGATCGTTGATGTGGGGGCGACAATGCTATCGGTTGAGCGACCTCGACTTTGAAGCCAACGCAAAAGATGGACACGGCGTCGACTGGCCCATCCGCTATAAAGAAATAGCTCCCTGGTACAGCTACGTTGAAAAATTTGCTGGCATCAGCGGATCTCGCGATAACCTCCCCATGATCCCCGACGGCGAATTCCAACCGGCAATGGAAATGAACTGCGTGGAACAACTCATGGCGAAAGAATTGAAAAATAAATTAGGGCGACCAATGGTCATCGGTCGCGTCGCCAATCACACTGCTAAAATTGGAACTCGCGGTCCCTGCCAGTTCCGTAACAAATGCCACCAAGGCTGCCCCTTCGGTGGCTACTTCAGCTCCAACGCTGCTACCCTCCCCGCCGCCGCTGCCACGGGCAACCTCACCCTGCGCCCCAACGCCATCACCACTGAAATCATCTACGATAAAAATACCCAACGCGCTACCGGCGTTCGCATCGTCGACTCAGAAACCAATCAGTCGGAAGAATACTTCGCCAAAATCATCTTCCTCAACGCCTCCACCCTGGGTACCACTCATATATTATTGAACTCGGTCTCCGATGCTTTCCCCAACGGACTCGGAAACGGAAGCGATCAAATCGGTCGCAACCTCATGGACCATCACTACGGAGTGGGCGCTTTCGCCAGCTTCGATGGCTTCCAGGATAAATACACCTTCGGACGCCGTCCCAACGGCATCTACATCCCCCGATTCCGTAACCTCGATGGCGGCTCATCCGCCGGATACGTGCGCGGCTTCGGATACCAAGGTGGCGCCTCACGCGGTCGCGCTTCCTCCGATGGCATCGGCATCGAACTCAAAGAATCCTCCACCGAACCGGGCAACTGGGGCGTGTGGATCGGATCCTGGGGCGAAATGCTCCCCTACGCTGATAACCGCGTTACTCTTAATAAAGAGAAAAAAGATAAATGGGGACTCCCAACGCTCGACATCGATTGCACGTTCAGAGAAAATGAATTCAACATGCGCAAAGACATGCGCAACTCCGCCGCTGAAATGCTCGAAACTGCTGGCCTGCAAAACGTGGGTTCGTTCGACGATCTCCCCGCGCCGGGATTCTGCATCCACGAAATGGGTACCGCACGCATGGGCAACGATCCAACGTCTTCCGTGCTCAATAAATGGAACCAAATGCACGAAGTGAAAAACGTATTCATCACCGACGGATCGTTCATGTCGTCTTCCGCTTGCCAAAACCCTTCTGTCACCTATATGGCGTTCACCGCACGCGCAACCGACTACGCCGTGCGCGAACTCAAAAAAGGAAATCTCTAACCAACAACCTCCACCATTCAACGTACAACCTATAACCTGAATTTCATCTCCTGCCTCTCCATCGTGATCGGCAGCGTGATCGGCAGCGGCATCTTCATCGTGCCTTCACTGATGATCAAAATTCTTCCCTCACCGGAACTGCTATTGTTAGTATGGGTCTTCTCTGCTGCCATCTCCATCACAGGGGGATTGGTGGTGGCAGGCATGGGTCTCGCCTATCCCCATGCAAAAGACCTCATCGATTATTTTCGATCACTCTACCCTCGCTGGTTGCACTGGAGCTTCAGTCAGATTTTTATTTGGATCATCAGCTGCTGCGGTACGGTTGCTGTCACCTTCGTGTTTGCAGAATACCTCGGCTACTTCATCCCAATGAACCCAACAGAAACCAAGATAGCGGCCATCATCCTCACCTTGCTCTTGGGTACATTGGGCATCACCAATACAAAAGCAGCCGATCGCTTTCAAGTGGTGTTCACGGGTGCCAAAGTGGGCGCATTGTTTTTAATTATCGCGCTACTCATCCTTCCCGGAAAAGGCAACCTCGAAAATTTTGAAATGTCGCACACCGAAAACTGGAGCACCTTTCAATTCATCGCTGCATTTGTTGCTGCCTGCACGGGCGCACTCAGCGCACTGGACGGCTGGTACATCATCGGTCACATTACCCCCGAAGTAAAAGGCGGAATTCATACCGTGAAGAAGGCAATCATATGGGGACTCCTTCTCTGCACTTCTCTCTACCTGCTCACTGCTTTTGCATATCAATACGTTCTTACTCCCGAAGAAATTGGCGCTTCGCATCTGGTTGCAGTTCGGGCACTGGAAAAAGAATTGGGTGGAATCGCTCCAAAAGTGATTGCAGTTCTCGTACTCATCTCTTCATCGAGTTGCGTGAATGCTAATCTCATTGCTACATCGCGACTCATAGCGAGTGCGGCTGAACAAAAAACCATCCCATCCTATTTTGCAAAACGTTCCTCTGCAAACATCCCCGTGCAAGCGTTCATCCTGATGCTGATCGTAGAATGCATCATGATCGTAAGTGGATCGTATGAACTCTTCCTCAACCTCACCATTCATGCAGTGTGGACGTTCATCACCCTGCTCACCGCAGGATTCCTCTACGTGTACCTGAAAAATAAATTGCAATTGCCGGGATTCAAACGCATCCCTCTCGTCATTGCATGCACTACACTGATTCTTTTTGGAATTGTATTTTTAATCTCCGCCTTCATCTAACATACAACCTACAACATACAACCTACAACTTTTTAATTCGATTCAACCACATTATCACTCCCGTGATGGGGAATGTTGTTCCAAATAAACAAACAATGAATCCCAAGATCTTGGTTGGCAGTCCCCACAACGACGCAATATGAATGGGCTTGAAACTTGCACGCACACGTTGTCCCAACGGACGATCCCCCCACGATACCGTCTTCACATACGCTCCACTGTATTGATCATAGTAATGATTATCGGTCGCGTTCTCGTGCACCGCAGTCCTTGAAAGTGCACTCACACCATAAACTGCAGTAGAATCTTTTGGAAAACTGACGTTATAAAAAATACTGTTGGGCACACGCGTATAGGCATCGCTCAATACATCGTCCACAGTTGCCATCTCTTGCAATGAATCTGTGATCACCGACTTCGGCGGCTTGATGGGCTCTTTGGATGAATTCGTTACTTTATAAATGCCATCGTTGAACCACTGAAAACTCCAGGCCAATCCGGTAAACGCAAAAATGAACAGGAACAATACCGAATAAATTCCCAAAGAATAATGGAGGTCGCGTGTAATGCGTTTCCAATTGGCCGACCACATAACGGTCAACTGCGATTTCAATACGGCCTTGGTCTTGGGCCACCACAATATCACTCCGGTAATCATTATGAACAGGAACAACAACGTACTAATCCCCATGATGAGTTTTCCAATATCATCTCCCAATAACCACCGATGCATGGCCATAACCGTATAAAAAACAGTATCGCCATAACTGTATACTTCAATCAATTTCCCGGTATAGGGATCTACAAACGCAGTAACGCGCTTCCCTTCTTCCTTTGGACCGCCTGGTTTATTGGCGTCCGGCAGTGTTACTGAATATTCCAAGGTCCGCTCTGGATCAGTATAAATCTTCACCCCACCGATCTTGGCATCGGGCAATTGCTGCTTCAGACCAGCAGTTACAGCAGATACGGGCAATTGAACCTCCCCCTTGTTGGCTACAAAATAGCGCTGGGGATGCATGGCCTGCATGAGTTCATTCTCAAAGACCAATACGGCACCGGTAAAACAGGCAATCATAATGAATAGTCCGGAAACAAGACTCAGATAGAGGTGAATAGTGCGGAAAAAGGGTTTCATGAACGTTGTAGGTTGTAGGTTGTAGGTTGTAGGTTGTAAGTTGTAGGTTGTAAGTTGTAGGTTATTAGGGGTTGATTGGCTTGAAAACTTGCTCAATTTATGTTTTTATTGATATTTATCTTTTATTTGCTTTAGTTAATAACCCATTCAATTCTCATCATGAAGAAGCAGGTAAACTTCTTGATGGCTACGATCATATTATTGCCCATCGCAGCCTATTTTTTAGGCACTCCGCCCAGTGATCTGCAGGTTGCAATTATTGCTGATACTGCATGGGGACTAGCCGCGGTTGTTATAGTAACTTTTATAGTGGGACAACTAACGGGGAATGTTTCACAGGTCGATAAACTCTGGAGCATCGTTCCTACTCCCTACGCCTGGTACATGACCTATCGGGGTGAGTGGGATGAGCGCATGGTGCTGATGTCGACTGTGGTAACCATTTGGTCAGTGCGACTCACCTACAACTTCGCTCGAAGAGGCGGTTACTCCTGGAAATTTTGGGAAGGCGAAGAAGATTACCGCTGGGAAGTGCTTCGCAAACGTCCGGGCTTCAGCAATCCGTTCGTATGGATGCTGTTCAACCTGTTTTTCATCTGCTTCTACCAAAGCACACTGATCTTTCTGTTCACACTTCCCATCGTTACTTCTCTTTCAGAAAACGCAGAACCGATCGGTATGATCGATTATGCACTGGCGGCCTCATTTGTAACGCTGGTCGTAATTGAATTTATCGCTGATCAACAGCAGTACGATTTTCAAACCGAAAAATACCGTCGCATCAATGCAGGTGAAGACATGGGACCGTATAAGGATGGATTTTTACAAACGGGACTCTGGTCCATCGTTCGTCATCCAAACTACGCAGCAGAACAGGCAATATGGATCGTATTCTATTTATTCAGTGTAGCCGCTACAGGTGAATGGATCAACTGGTCAATTGCCGGTTGCGTGTTATTGGTCATTCTCTTCAAAGGCAGTTCTGATTTTTCAGAAGAGATCTCAGCAAATAAATATCCTGCATATACAAACTATCAACAATCGGTCGGACGCTTCCTTCCTAAATTATTCAAATGAACTACAACATCCCGCTCCGCAATGTTTCCATTTACGTGCTGGCACCGCACCTGGAGTCGGATGACGACAATATTAATTATTATTACGACTTTTCTCAAAGCATAGCAGAATTCACAAAGATATTTTCTGAGTTGGCAGTCGACTGGAAATGGCAGCCTGTTACAATGAAGAACTTTAGCGCTGTCATCGACGATATCGCTGCTCAACACAAAGGCAGTGATAAACAACCGGTATTTCTCAATCTCTGCGATGGCGATGAAGTCAACGGCACTCCCGGTGTTTCAGTCGTAAAAAAATTAGAACAGGATAAACACATCTACACAGGATCGGAAGAATATTTCTATACCATCACTACATCGAAGATCCCCATGAAAGAGGCCTTCGATCAGGCCGATGTACCAACAGCAAAATGGAATACGATTCGCTCACGTGAGGAAGCAGTTGATAACCTGCTCGACGATCTTCGTTCACCTGTGATTCTTAAACCTTCAGTTTCCGGAGGCAGCATGGGCGTTGGTGTCCGCAATGTAGTGAACGATAAAACAGCGTTGAAAGAACAACTGCACCGCATGTTCGAAGGATACCGCGGATGGAATTTATCGATTGATGGAATTGTTGCTGAAGAGTTCATCAGCGGTCGCGAATTCACTACCATGATCACCGGCTCTGCTCGAAATCCCGATGCATGCCGCGTCTACTATCCGGTTGAACGGGTATTTCACGAATCACTTCCTGATCAGGAAAAGTTTTTATCGTTCGATCGCCTCTGGGAGATTTACGAAGAAGAGGCGCCTATGCCAGGCAATGCCAATTTTTACGAATACACCGCAGTGGATCCACAGCTTGCTGAAGAAATTCGTCGCATTAGTTTTGATGCATATCGCGCTGTGAAAGGAACAGGATATACGCGTGTCGATATTCGCATGGATCAGCGTACAGGAAAATTATACATACTGGAAGTGAATGCGCAATGCGGATTGAGTGAGGACGAGGACTTCACCTCCATCGGTGCAATCTTAAAAGTCAATGGAACCTCATTCAAAGAAATGATCCTGGAAATTCTTCAGGATGCATTCACACGAAAAAAATAATCATGTCACTAAAGATCTGTGTACTTCAGCCGGACTATTCCACTTCTCAGGTCGATTATCAATACTA
>JAFMES010000006.1 GCA_017856605.1 Chitinophagaceae bacterium | reverse complement strand
ATTCAGTTGCCTCAATGCTGAGGGGACTGTCAACGAAATAATCAAGTTCAGGCAACCTCCTCTCCAACTCCAATTGATTCAAAGCATACAGCAATTCCTGCGTGCGACCGACACTAAAGGAAGGTATAATGAGCTTGCCTTTTTTCTTGATGCAGGTCTTCTCAATCCACTGTAACAAATGTTCAGGTGTGGGCGTGTGCAAATCATGCAGTGAATTGCCATAAGTGGATTCCAGTATCATGACATCCGTCTGAGGAAAGGATGCAGGAGAGCGAAGTATGGCATCCCGGTAACGACCAACATCGCCGCTAAACGTTAATCTTCGAACTTTTCCATTCTCATTGATCTTCAAATGAACAGACGCACTACCAATGATGTGACCAGCATCTGTAAATAGACATTCGATTCCGTCATCCACCTTGAACCAATTGTCGTATTCCCTTACGTGAAACTGTTTCATGGCAACGGCAGCATCTTCAGAAGTATACAATGGCTTTAATGCAGGGAGTCCCTCTAACTTCCTTCTCTTGTTGATGTACTTCACTTCGTCCTCTTGTATGCCCGCGGAATCTTCCAGCAGTACACCTGTCAGTTCTCGTGTAGCAGGAGTACAAAAAATCGTTCCTTTGAATCCGTCTTTTACCAACCGAGGAATCAATCCACTGTGATCAATATGTGCATGAGATAAAATAAGGTGATCGACTTGCTGCGGATCAAATCCCCAGTGACGATTCAGTTGATCGGTTTGCTTCCCCATGCCTTGAAACATTCCGCAATCCAACAGAATTTTTTTTCCATTGCTGAGGGTGAGTAAATGTTTAGAACCTGTAACACATCGTGCCGCGCCGTGGAATGCAATTTTCATATCAGTTCTTTCGGGTTTGCTTGAATGTCCATGTTATCCAGAACTCTGCAATGCAGGAATCGTTCTCATCTAAGCCTTTTGAATAAGCTTCTACGGTTGTTCCATTGCCCGTTTGCACTGCCTCATCGATGGCAGCTTGTATGCGATCTCCTTCGGTACAAACAAACCGGATTCTGCCCACTGCTTTTTTATGAAATGAAGAGCGCATTCCCAATACGAGCATTGAAACGCGGGGCAGTTTATCGCCGGTATGAACCAACGCTAAAATGCCGGAGCTCATTTCTGCAGCCATGGCCAAACAAGCAAAATAGATGGACCGGAAAGGATTTTTGGAAAACCAACTGTAACGCATGACTACAGTTGCTTCCTGCTCATCAACCGACTGTATTCGCAATCCGGAGAAAAACGCAGCAGGCAAAGAATAAAAGAGAAACGTCCTGAACCACAGTGGCTTATTGATCTTTGCAATCAGGCTTTCCTTTTTCATGATACAGCAAATCTACTGTATCATGAGCTTGAACATCGACTTATCTGCTAAAAAACCTTCTAATTCATCTCCAACCACACATTCCCCCACTCCTTTTGGCGTTCCCGTAAAAATGACATCTCCAATGTTCAGAGAAAAATAATTAGAAATATGCGAAACGATAGCATCAAATCCGTGAATCATATCGCGCGAGTTGCCAAGCTGAACTACTTCCCCATTTTTTTTCATGGAAAAAACAACGTTTTTTTTATCGAAGCCCGCGCCGATCGGCTGCCAGGCTCCCACCACCGCAGAATTATCCCAGGCTTTTGCTTTTTCCCAAGGCAATCCTTTTTTCTTGAGTTCCGATTGAATATCCCTTGCTGTAAAATCAATTCCTACCGAGATGGCATCGTAATAATTTTTTGCACTGCGCTCCTGAATGTATTTTCCATTTTTACAGATGCGTAAAAGCAGTTCGCATTCATAATGCAATTCGTTGGTGAACTCGGGATAATAAAATGGGGTGTTGGGCTGCAACAGTGCACTCTTTGGTTTGATGAATACGACCGGTTCTTCCGGGACTTCATTACCAAGCTCTTTTGCGTGTTCAACGTAGTTGCGACCGATACACAGAAATTTCATCGTATTAGGATTTGATTGAGCGAAGTTAAAATTCTATTGCGTTAATCTCTGCCATTGTTTTATCCAGTCCCTGCAAAGCAAATTCTTCAACTGCTTTTGAAGAACGATCGATTTTGCGTTTTACGATATCCAATTCTTCCGCACGCCACTTTCCAAGAACATAGTCCACTTGCCGCCCTCTAGGAAAATCGCTTCCGATGCCAAAACGAAGACGGGGATAGCTGGTCGTACCCAGGATTTCCTGAATGCTTTTAAGTCCATTGTGCCCTCCATCGCTTCCTGCCGGCTTCATTTTGATTTTATTCAATGGAACCGCCAATTCATCCACAAGAACCAAGAGGTGATTCAAATCGACGTTTTCTTTTTCCATCCAGTACTTGACAGCTTTACCACTCAAGTTCATGAAGGTGGTAGGCTTGATGCAGATCAGTTTTCTTCCCTTCAAACCGATTTCTGTTCGATCAGCTAGGCGGTCGACTTGAAACTGCACATTATGTCGACCAGCCAAAGCATCCAGAATGTCGAATCCAATGTTATGACGCGTGCCGGCATATTCCTGGCCAATATTGCCTAAACCTACGATCAGGAATTTTTCCATAAAAAAAGCCCCGTGAATAATTCACGGGGCTATAAAGATAAAGCTTTGAACTTATTTTTTTGGAGCGGCAGCAGCCGGAGCAGCAGCAGCTGGAGCAGCGGCAGCCGTAGGTGCAGCAGCTTCTTCCTGCTTCAACTGACGTGTCATGGTCACAGATGCAATTGGAATTCTGGGAGAATTAAGGATCTCGTAGGTATCGGCCTTGATATCCTGAACGCGAATGTTGCCATTCAATTCAAGATGGGTGATATCCACTTCAATGTTCTCTCTGAGGTCTTTTGGAAGGCTTTTAACCTTAACTGACTTCAAGCGAATCTCTAATTTACCTCCGGATTTTACACCTTCAGCAGTACCTACAAATTTCAATGGAATGTTGGCAGTTACTTGTTTGCCTTCTACCAGTTCCAACAGGTCAATGTGCGAAAGCACATCAGTCACCTTATCAAACTGAAGATCTTTTAAGATGCAGGTGTACGACTTGCCGTCGACGTTCAGTTTCACCAGCTGAAAATCAGGTGTGTAAATAAACGGTTTCAAGGCAAGAGCATCTGCAGCAAAATTGACCTCTTTTGCACCCCCGTAAATTACACCAGGTACCAAGCCTTGAGAGCGCAACTGACGGGTGGCTGTTTTGCCAGTTCCGGTCCTCAATTGTCCTTCGATTGTAATCGTTTTCATTTTATTGTGTTTTGTTATTCGCCGGTTGACCTACTTGTTCCTCAATTGAGAGTGAATGAACAGGTTGGTAATGCTTTGGTTCTCGTAGGCATTTTTGATGGCCGTGGCGAAGAGGTTGGCAACACTGAGCACCTTTAATTTGGGAGATTCCCCTTTGAGTGGGATGGTGTCGCAAACGACCAATTCCTCCAGAACGCTGTTCTCAATGTTGGCATAAGCATTGCCGCTGAGAACGGGGTGCGTACAGAGGGCTCGTACACTTCTGGCGCCCTTGTCTTTCAATAACTTAGCTGCTTTTGAAAGGGTGCCTGCCGTATCGCAAATGTCATCTATAAGAACTATGTCCCTGTCCACCACATCACCGATGACCACCATGCTGGCGATCTCATTGGCCCGTTTCCGGTGTTTATCGCATATCACCATTTCTACATTGAAATAGCTGGCAACCTCCCGGATCCTATTGGCACTTCCCACGTCAGGGGCCGCAAAGGTAAGGTTTTCCAGCTGAAGATCGCGGATGTAAGGGATAAAAATTGCCGAGCTATCGAGGTGGTCCACGGGTATATCAAAGTACCCTTGGATCTGAGGAGCATGGAGGTCCATCGTAATCACCCGGTCGGCCCCGGCAGCTGTTAGGATGTTAGCGACCATTTTCGAACCGATGGCCACACGGGGTTTGTCCTTTCGATCCTGACGGGCATACCCATAATATGGCATTACGGCAATGATCTTGTAGGCCGATGCGCGCTTGGCAGCATCGATCATCAACAGCAATTCCAGCAGATTATCCCCTGGGGCAAAGGTGCTTTGCACTAGGAAAACATAATCTCCTCGAATACTTTCGAGAAAAATGGGCTGGATCTCTCCATCGCTGAACTTTTGAATACTGATTTTTCCGAGGGTTCCGCCATAGGCGGTGGCGATCTTCTCGGCCAGGTATTCAGAGCTGGTTCCTGAAAAGATCTTGCAAGAGGGGCCTACACGTTGCATAAAAAATAATGTGAGAAACGAAGATAATGAAACCCATTAAACATTGGCAGGCAAGTGATCGCCCAAGAGAAAAAATGAAACGATTGGGATGCATGCACATGAGCGATACCGAACTGTTGGCCATTTTGATCCAAACTGGAAGCTCAAAGGCGAGTGCTGTGGATCTATCCAGAGATTTACTGGAGCACCACCAGAACGATTTACACCTGCTGGCCCGTTGCTCTGCGAAAGAACTGATGAAAGTAAACGGAATTGGTCCCGCTAAAGCCGCCCTCATCCTCTCCGCGCTGGAACTGGGCAGAAGAAGAATGGCAAGGGAATACCTTAAATCGGATACCATCAACGATAGCAAGTCGGTGGCTCATTATTTGAGGGCTAAACTGATGGACCTTTCACACGAAGTATTTGCAGTGATCTTTCTCAATCGTGCCAACCGGATTACCCATTTTGAAATCATCAGTTCCGGAGGGATAACGGGCACTGTTGCCGATCCGAGAATCATTCTGAAAAAAGCACTGGAGGAAGAGGCAGTAAGTCTGATCTTGTGTCATAATCATCCTTCGGGGAATTTGCGACCTTCAAAAGCTGATGAGGAGATCACCCATAAGATCCGACATGCAGCCGGATATTTTGACATCCGGGTGCTGGACCACATCATTGTAAGCACAGATGGATATTACAGTTTTGCAGATGAGGGCAATTGGTAGTGGATGCCCATAAATCAATTAACTTAGCCGTCAACAAAAACGGCACCAGTATGCATTCCGTTCACATTGATTCCCGCATTTTTACCGATAACCGCAAACGATTTGTGGGTCGCATGAAACCCAATAGCATCGCCATCTTCAACAGCAACGATGAAATCCCGATGAATGGTGATGCGCTTTATCCGTTCAGGCAGAATGCCGACCTCTACTGGTTAACGGGCATTCGACAAGAAGACACAATGCTGATCCTTTACCCGGATCATCCAGATCCGAAGTACCGAGAAATCCTGGTACTGGTTCGTCCCAATGAATTGAAAGAAAAATGGGATGGCAAACGGCATAGGATTCATGAAGCAACTGCACTCTCTGGAATCACCACCATCGTTTGGCTGGATGTATTGGATCCGCTTCTGCAGCCGATGATCCATTTGGCGGATACCATTTACCTCAATACCAATGAAAATGATCGCAAAGCCAACCTTCTGGCTGTTCGCGATTACCGCTACGCCCAGGAAATGAAGGAGCGTTATCCTCTTCACCAATACGAACGTGCTGCAAAAATTTTACGCGACTTGCGTGCAATAAAATCTCCATTGGAAGTTGCAGTAGTACAGCATGCAGTAGATATAACGGAGAAGGCGTTTAGGCGACTGTTAACATTCATTCGTCCCGGGGTTTGGGAAAATGAAATCGAAGCTGAACTCATTCACGAGTTCATGATGCATCGCTCAACTGGTCCCGCATACACCTCCATCATCGCAGGGGGTGATCGTGCACGCACTTTACACTATATCGCCAACAACGAACAATGCAAAGACGGAGAGTTGGTGTTGATGGATTTTGGAGCAGAATACGGTGGGTATTGCGCAGACATGACCAGAACGGTTCCGGTGAATGGAAAATTCACAAGGCGACAAAAAACAGTGTACAATGCATGTCTTCATCTACACGATTATGCGAAAAGTTTGCTGAAGCCTGGCATCACATTGAATAAATACACAGAAATGATTGGAGATGAAGCGACCGTTGTTTTCCAAAAAATTGGCTTGCTGAGAAAATCCGATATCAAAAACGAAAGCCCAGACAACCGAGCATATCGCAAATACCTCTACCACGGAATTTCTCACCACCTGGGGGTTGATGTTCATGACCTGGGAACCAAGACCGAACCGCTGAAGCCCGGCATGTTGCTCACTGTTGAACCTGGAATATATATTGAAGAAGAGCAACTGGGCGTCCGCATTGAGAATAACATCTGGATTACCCGAAACGGCAATTCCGATCTCTATAAAAATGTTCCCATCAAGGCAGAAGAAATTGAAGCATTGATGAAAAACAAATCATGAAACAGATTCCCAATCTTTTCACACTGCTCAATTTATGTCTGGGATGCATCGCCATTCTCTTTACGTTGCAAACCGGTGAAACGTTATTGAACATCGATGGATTTGAATGGAAAATTTATTTTCCGGAAAAAATAACATGGGCCGCATTGTGCATTGCAGGAGCAGCAGTAGTCGACTTTCTCGATGGTTTCGTTGCTCGCTTGATGAAAGCAGACTCTGAAATGGGAAAGCAACTCGACTCGCTTTCAGATGTTGTTTCGTTTGGAGTTGCCCCAGGAATGATTCTATTTCAATTATTGCGATTGGCATTTGCTTCTCAGCCGAGTGGGCTGGAAACGTCGTTGATGTGGATGAGTCCCGCCATGCTAATCCCACTGGCAGCAGCATGGCGATTGGCACGTTTCAACATCGATACGTCTCATCGTGAACATTTTTCAGGTCTACCAGTACCCGCAGCAGGATTGGTCATCGCCTCACTTCCTCTGATTGCTCTGTATGGATCTTCTGGAACACAAGCCATGTTAATCAATACCTGGGTGCTCTATGGATTCATCCTCGTTGTAGCGGGCTTAATGGTTTCGCGAATTCCACTGATGAGTTTCAAATTCAAACACTTCGGATTTGCAGAAAATCTTCCCCGATACCTCTTAATCATGGCTTCAATCCCTATGATCCTCCTGCTTCAGTGGTTATCGGTCCCTGCTCTATTCATCACCTATATCTTACTATCTTTGCTCTTTAAAAATCGGCTGAAATGATCTATACAATTGCCATCAATGTGATGCCTCTAAAAGACCTACTCGACCCTCAAGGAAAAGCGGTGATGGGTGGATTGCAGAACCTGGGATTAAAAGGCGTTCAGGATGTTCGCATCGGCAAGCGGATCACTGTGCAGATTGATGCAGAAAACGAATCGGCTGCATTGAGCGCGGCAGAAGAAGCTGCAAAAAAACTCCTGGCCAATCCGGTCATGGAACATTTCGAGATCAGTTTGCTTTAAGGCACCTGCCTATATGCTCTACCTAGTACCAACCCCCATTGGGAATCTTGCCGACATGACGTTTCGCGCAGTTGCGATCCTCAAGTCCGTTGATACCATTCTTGCAGAAGATACCCGAACCTCCGGCGTATTACTCAAGCATTATGAGATCAGCAAACCCCTACAATCCTATCATCAGCACAATGAACATCAAATCACTCCGCGTTTAGTCGCCTCCATGCAAGCTGGCCAAACTATGGCCTTGCTCACCGATGCGGGTACTCCTGGCATTTCCGATCCTGCATTTCTGCTGGTCCGTGAATGCATCCGTAGCGGTATTCGCGTGGAATGCCTGCCTGGCGCGACAGCATTTGTACCTGCCTTGATCTGCAGTGGACTGCCAACCGATAGTTTCTGCTTTGAAGGATTTCTGCCTTTAAAAAAAGGAAGGCATACCCTATTGTCTGCACTCGCTCAAGAAAAACGAACCATCATCTTCTACGAATCCCCCATGCGGCTGGTTAAATCACTGGAACAATTCATGACCTATTTTGGAGAAGATCGTTCGTGTTCCGTTTCACGCGAGATCTCCAAAAAATTTGAAGAGACCGTCCGCGGTAGCTTGAAAGAAGTTCATGAACACTTCGCTGCTAAAGGTGTTAAAGGCGAGATCGTTATTGTGATCGCGGGCGCCGAACATTGAACTCTACTGCCGTCATATCAACCTGGCTGAAAGAAAAAGGGTGGACACCTTTTGCATTTCAAGAAGAGACGTGGAAGCACATGTGCACTGGCAAAAGTGGATTGGTCAATGCTCCCACCGGGTGTGGGAAAACCTACTCCGTTTTTGTTGGTACAATACTGCGATTCATTGAAGAGCATCCGAACGACTGGAAACAAAAAAAACACAATGGCTTACGGGTGCTATGGATCACCCCATTACGCGCATTAGCAAAAGACATCGGACGTGCCATGGAAGAGGCGATTGAAGAACTGGGTATGCAATGGAAAGTGGGGATACGAAATGGTGATACCACAACTGCAGAACGTCAAAAACAAAAACAACGTCCCCCTGAAATCCTGATCATTACTCCTGAAAGTCTTCATGTACTGCTTTCAACAAATGAACACGAGCGTTTTTTTTCTTCGCTCGATTGCATTGCAGTAGATGAATGGCACGAGCTGTTGGGATCTAAAAGAGGAGTTCAGGTAGAACTCGCAATTAGTCGCATGATCCATGCAACGGCAACCCCTTCTCCTTTGGTATGGGGAATATCCGCCACCATCGGAAATCTGGAGGAAGCAAAAGATGTTTTGTTGCATCCCATATACTCGATCAATCATGAAGTTGAGCAAGGAGTTATTGTGACTGCCAGCATGGAAAAACAGATTGAATTGATTCCCATCTTTCCAGATGAAATTGAAGACTATCCCTGGGCGGGTCACCTTGGAATCAAACTCGCTCACAAATTGGTCCCGATCTTAGAGGCAAGTCGCTCTACACTTATTTTTATCAATACACGAGGAATGAGTGAGATGTGGTATCAGACCTTGCTTTCGCTGGTACCAGATTGGGCAGGTGTGATTGCCTTGCACCATGGGAGCATCGATCGCGCTCTTCGTGTATGGGTTGAGGATGCGTTGCACGAAGGGCGACTCAAAGCAGTTGTATGCACCGCAAGCTTGGATTTGGGTGTTGATTTTCGACCAGTAGAAACCGTTATTCAAGTCGGTTCCCCAAAAGGAGTAGCCCGTTTCTTACAACGAGCAGGGCGAAGTGGTCATGCACCTGGTGAAGTCAGTCGCATTTACTTTCTCCCCACCCATTCACTTGAACTGGTTGAAGCTGCAGCATTAAAAGAGGCGATTGAACTAAAAAACATAGAAGTCAAACCACCGCAGCAACTTTGTTTTGACGTACTGATCCAATACCTCTGCACACTTGCAGCGGGAGATGGGTTTGATGCAGATAAAATACGGAACGAAGTAGCAACCACATTTTGTTTTCGTGAAATGCTTGCTGAAGAATGGCAGGAAGTCCTTTCATTCATCACAACAGGAGGAAACGCATTACAGCAATACGACGAGTACCAAAAAATTCAACGTGACGAAGATAATCGTTACCGGATGCAAGGCAAGAGAACCATCATGCGACACCGCATGCACATTGGTACGATTGTAAGCGATGCGCTATTGAAGGTCAAATGGCTGAGCGGTGGATTTATTGGAGTAATAGAAGAATGGTTCATATCCAAACTAGAACCCGGTGATGTGTTTTCCCTGGCAGGAAGAAACGTTGAACTTGTTTCAATCAAAGACATGACCGTGCTTGTTCGAAAAAGTAATTCTAAGAAATCCATTGTGCCGAGCTGGATGGGGGGACGCATGCCGCTTACTGCAAACCTGGGAGAATTGCTTCGAAAAAAACTATCCGACGCAGCACTATTTTCAGATCACGATTCGATTTTACACAAGCTCAAACCGTTGTTGGAGTTGCAATCAACCCTATCACATATTCCCTCCCACAACGAGCTACTCGTGGAGATGATTGAGACAAAAGACGGTCACCATTTATTTGTTCACACCTTCGAAGGTCGACTTGTCAACGAAGCAATGGCCGCCATCTTGGCCTGGCGCATCAGCCGTATACAACCCATCAGCTTCACTTTTGCCATGAACGACTACAGTTTTGAATTACTCAGCGATCAACCAATCCCAGTAGATGAACACACAATTCGAGAACTATTCAGTGCGGAACGTTTAACGGAAGTGATTCAACTGAGTGTCAATGCAACTGAAATGGCAAAACGAAAATTCAGGGACATCGCCGTAATTGGGGGATTGATCTTTCAAGGAATGCCTGGGCAACAAAAAAAAGCACGACACCTGCAATCCTCTGCATCTCTTCTCTTCAATGTATTCATGGAATACGATCGGGATAACCTTTTATTGAAACAAGCGTTCAATGAGGTCATGAACGATCAAATGGAGGAAGTGCGACTTCGAGCCATGCTGAGTCGCATTGCATCATCCAAGATTGTTCTGACACATCCTAAAAAACTAACTCCTTTTTCATTTCCAGTAAAAGTGGACTCCATACGTGAAAATGTGTCCTCGGAGAAATTGGAAGACCGGGTAAGAAAAATGATTCGAAGTAGTTAAGCTGGTATTTCCACTAACAAAGAACGACCGCTGTCTGGAACAATTGCAAAAACTTTGTCCTGTCTTTTTGGTTCAATCACGTGCTTGCCTGTAAACGAACTGAATGCCGGTAAGGTGCAATAATGTGGAGTGATATGAAAACAAGGTAAAACTGCGTGTTGCTTTCCCTTACCAGATAATCGAACACCGGGGTGAGTGTGCCCTATGAAATAAAACGTTTCTTCGCTCTGTTGTTGAGGTAGATCGTGGGAAAACGTAAATGGTCCCAATTCATAACTACTCCCTACCACTTCCACACCGCTTTGTTCATACTCTTCGTCTCTTAAGATTTCGTGATTGCCTCGTACCAGCAGAATTCGAATACCTTCTAGTGCAGTTCTCCATTTTGAGAACCAGTCGTGCTCCAAATTGGTAACACTGTGAAACATATCACCTGAAATCAGAATGCGGTGTGGCTTAAAGAAATGAACCTGCTCAAAAAAACGCATGAGGTCTTCTTGAAATACGGATTGTGGTATAGGAATTCCAGCCTTACGAAAATGAGCTGCTTTTCCAATATGAAGATCAGCCAATACCAACATGCGCTCCTCCTCCCAGAACAAACAGCGATAAGGACTCAAAAGGATATGTTGTCCCTTAATGGTCAGAGCATGCATTGTCATTATCGGTTATTAGTTAAATACTTGCTCTGCTTCAGCAATTGATTCTGGCTTCCCAACATCAATTACCGCATCACCGGAATGATCGAATCCAAAAATAGATTCGTGAGCAGCCAATTGAATATAACTGTCGCTAATGGAAAAGATACCACTACTGGGCAACAGGTTAAATATTTTTGGAGAAATGATATGCACTCCAGAGAAAGCAAATCCACGTGCGTCGTTCACCCAATCAGCACTCCAGCGGTATTCTGCAGTCGCATTGTTCTTCCAGCCACACAACTGCATTGAAGAAGTAAATAGGAATTGTCGTGAACTGGATCGATTCGTGACAGCCAGCGTGGATAGATGATTAGCGCTTACATGATGCTCATAAAGTTCGGCCAGGTTCAAATTGGTCAAAATATCGACATTCATTACGACAAACGGTCTTTCGCTGTTGTCAAAAAAATGCCGAGCAAAAACCAGTCCGCCTCCCGTCTCCAAGGGCTGCTCCTTCTCATGTGAGATAGCAATTGATGAAGCATCTGAACGCGATGAAACAGCATCCATGATTTGATCGGCAAAATGGTGGACATTGATTACTATATTGGAAACACCAAAACTGCGCAAATAGGCTATGTTTCTGTCTAACAGTGTCTTGCCGTTGACAACAGCCAACGCTTTTGGATGGTGATCAGTAAAAGGTTTAAGTCGACTTCCCCATCCCGCCGCAAACAACAGGGCTGTTGCGCCTTCAATACGACTCATTTTTCCAGTTTTTTGATTCCTGCTCAACGTGCAAGAGAGAAACATTTACTTTATACTTTTCCGTTAGATGCTGAGCCAGTTGATCTGCCGCAAACACACTGCGATGCTGGCCTCCCGTGCATCCGAAACTAATGGTAAGCCCTTCAAATCCTCTTTGTATGTACTCCTCTATGGTTATCCCCACCATACCATAAACATGTTGAAGAAAAAGAGGCATTTCAGTTTGATGCATCAGGTATTCCTTGACTTCTTTATCGCGTCCCGTCAGAGTCTTGTACTGATCTATCCTACCGGGATTGAGAATGCCTCTGCAATCAAAAACATATCCGCCTCCATTACCAAAAGGATCTTCAGGAATTCCTTTTCGGTAAGAAAAACTATTGATTTGAACAGTAAGCTTGGAATCAGGTCCGGCAACGATTGGTTCAAAGCGTTTAATGATGGCGGGGGAAACAATGGCTTCAAGAACTTTTTGCAACGCTGGGAGTCGCAATGGTAATTTTCTGTTCTCAAGAAACCACTGCAAATTTTTAAGCGCGAAAGGAATGCTTGCGATGAAATGCTGTTTGCGCTCAAACAATCCCCTAAAACCATAGGCACCGAGTGTTTGGAGCATGCGGATCAAAACAAATCCATCATAATTATCCATGAATTCATGCTTGGATAGTTTTCCATCAAGCAAACGATTCACTTCATCAAAATAATGATCAACCAATTGCTGGCGCCATTCGTACGGCATTTGTGCGCGGGCCTGCCAAAGCAATGAGGCGATATCGTATTGCAGAGCACCTTGCATTCCACCCTGGTAATCGATAAAATGGGGTTTTCCCTGATGGAGCATGATGTTGCGACTCTGGCAATCGCGATGCATGAAGTACTGATGTTCCTCTTGCATGAGGTAATTGCTCAACATCTCGAAATCATTGAGCAACATATTTTTATCGTAGGGCAAATCCAGTGCTCGAACAAAGTAATACAAGAAATAAAGGAGGTCAGAATAAATTGCCTGCTTATCAAACGATCGGGTTGCAATGCAGTGCGAATAATCAAATTCTTTTCCGCCTACAATTTGCAAGCGAGCCAATTCGGTGCATGTCGACTGAAAAGCTGCATACACTTCCTGATCAAAGCCTTTTTGTTGAACAAGGTCAAAAAGAGAAAGATCACCCAAATCCGATTGCACATAAAATTGAAGCTGAGGATCCTCAAATACTACACTGGGAACGTTCAACGATTTAGCATTCAATTGATGCGTAAATGCAATGAAGGCTTTATTCTCCGGTTGGTTGGCCGGATTATAGGTCAGAATATGGGGTTGTCCATCTGCCATGAAGCGGAAGTACTGCCGATTGCTGCCAGCCTGCTTCAATGTGGTCAATTCAATGGTCGATCCGGGTTTCCACTGCTTAAGTGCATCTAAAACCGGTTGAAAGGGAGTGTGCATAACACTACAAAGTTATCTTTTATTCAGAAGCGAAAATGCAGGTCACTATCTTTGCATCATGATCAAAAAGTCGATGCTGGAATTGGAGCGATTGAGTCCGGGTGATTTTGAGACGGCAAAAAAAATGCCACTGATTGTCATCCTGGAAAATGTAAGGAGCATGCACAATGTTGGATCGGTTTTTAGAACGGCAGATGCCTTTCGTGTTGAAATGGTGCTGCTTTGCGGCTATACTCCACAACCCCCCCATCGGGACATTCAAAAAACAGCGTTGGGTGCTACGGAAACGGTGGTATGGAAAGCTTTTCCTTCAGCGCTCGAAGCCATTACTGAAGCCAAGCGCTTAGGATACCGGGTATATGCAGTGGAACAGACCCATGAAAGTCAGCACCTGAACTCCTTTAAGGTTTCACCAAATGAACACCTTGCACTGGTGTTTGGCAACGAAGCTATGGGCGTTGAAGAAGGCACCTTGACTCATTGCGATGGTGCGATTGAAATTCCGCAGTTCGGGACCAAACATTCATTCAACATCAGTGTTTCGGCCGGAATTGTATTGTGGGACCTGTTCAATAAAATTCAACTACATGAAGAGAATAAGTGATTATTTGTCGTTAATCAAATTCTCCCACACCGTATTTGCAATGCCATTTGCACTGATAGGATTTTTTTGGGGGGTTTATGCTGATGCCGCTGCCTTTGAAAAAGGCAATCAAGCATTGCTGGAATATTTCAGGGAGAATAGTCGCATTTTTCTATTTATTCTTCTCTGCATGGTCTTTGCAAGAAGTGCAGCCATGGCCTTTAATCGGTACCTCGACAGGGAGTTTGATGCACAAAATCCAAGGACTGCAATCAGAGAAATTCCTCGTGGTATTATTAGTCCCTCCAGCGCCTTGCGCTTTACATTACTCAACGCTATTCTGTTCATTGCAGCAGCTGGAATGATCAATACTACCTGTTTGTTGCTATCCCCTGTTGCCCTGTTGGTGATTCTTGGGTACAGCTATACCAAGCGCTTTACTGCGTTGTGTCATCTTATATTGGGACTAGGACTATCCCTTGCGCCTTTGGGTGCGTTCATTGCTGTTACTGAAACAGTTGATCCTGCCATTCTTCTTCTTGCAGGTGCTGTTATTTGCTGGGTGAGCGGATTTGATATCATATATGCCTTGCAGGATGAACAGTTTGACAGCTCAAAAGGCTTGCTTTCAATTCCAGTGGCCTTAGGAAGAGAACGCGCTTTACTGGTTTCCCGAATCCTGCACATCATTTGCGCATTAGCTATTCTCTCAGCAGGATGGTGGCACCAGGCGAATTTTATCTATTATGCAGGATCCACTTGTTTTATTGCTTTATTGATTTATCAGCAAAGCATTGTGAGTCCGAATGACCTGAGTCGTGTCAATATTGCATTCATGACTTCCAATGGAATTGGCAGCATTGTTTTCGCCATCTTTGCAATCGCAGATCAAATTATTTTATAACATGGGGCGCATCCTGGCAGTTGATTATGGCAATAAAAGAACAGGCCTGGCTGTTACCGATCCCTTGCGCATAATTGCCAGTCCACTTGCAACCGTCGATTCTCAACAGGCTGTCGACTGGATCATCAATTATACCAAATCAGAATCGGTGGATCGGATCATTGTTGGACTGCCTCTGTCCATGGATGGATCAAAAACAGATGCCACAGATGCTGCACATCATTTTATAAGGCGACTGAGAAATCTGTTTCCTGAGCTGCCTGTTGAAGCAGTTGATGAACAATACACGTCAAAAATGGCAGAACAGGCACTTCGGGAAATGGGATTAAAAAAGAAGGAAAGAGAGAAAAAAGAACACATTGATCAGTTGGCTGCTGTCTTCATCCTCAGGCGTTATCTTGGAATGGAATAGTCCTCATTTAGGAAACAACATTTTGTATCCGGGTTTTACGCGACCGGCACTGATGTCATCTAATTTTTTCTTGAGCAGCTTACGCTTGATAAGTGGCAATCGATCAATAAAAAGTTTTCCTTCGATATGGTCATATTCATGAAGAATGACCCGAGCATTCAAACCTCGAAACGTTTCTACCTGTGTCTCAAATTGTTCGTTCTGGTATTGTATCGTTACGGTACTATCCCGTGAAACTTCCTCTCGAAATCCCGGAAGGCTTAGGCACCCTTCATCGCAGGACCACTCATCACCTGATAACTCTCGGATATGAGCATTAATAAAGACTTTCTTTAATCCCGTTTCTCCGTCAAAATCTTTTCTATCCTCTTCATCATACTTTTCATAAATCTGATCGGTATCAATCACAAATAATCGGATGGAGCGATTGATTTGAGGAGCAGCAAGCCCCATACCATTAGAATGATACATCGTCTCCCACATATCACTTATCAACTGCGACAAGCCCGGATAATCTTCTGCGATTTCTTCACCAACCTTTCGAAGTACAGGATGACCATATGCCACTACCGGTAGTATCATATAACAAAGATACTGAATGTCTAACCGTTGTAGAGTAGATCGTAGTACTCTGCGGCCATTCGGTTGGAGTCGAATCGAAAACGAACATCCCTCATTCCATTCTGCACTATCTGCCTCCAGGTGTGGGAACTGTCGTAATAGAGGGGCAGTACTTCGTCCAAAAGAATCTTATACATCTGCTCCAGATCGTACTGATCCTGATCCTGTACATGCATGTTTTCGTAGTCTACCGGTGGAACCACAAAACCATTATTACCGTGACTGATAAATTCAACGATCCAGCCATCGTTGGTGGAAACGTTGACAGCTCCGTTCATGGCTGCCGTCATTCCGCTGGTACCGGATGCTTCGCGTGGAACACGAGGATTGTTGAGCCAAACGTCAGCAGATTGTTTCAATCGCTTACTCAGTCCTAGTTCATAACCCGTACATACCGCCATGTTATCGTACGATTTGCTCAGGTGCACTAAATGATTGAACTCCGAGATAGCGGGATAATCCACCGGATAAGGTTTACCTGCCCAGATGATCTGAACCGGATATTTTTTATTGGATAATAACGCTTCAAAACGATCCTTATCCCGAGTCAACATATCGGCACGTTTGTATCCGGCAAATCGACGCGCCCATACAATAGTAAACACGTCTGGGTCTAACAACTTACCCGTTTGATCGGCTACAATATCAAATGCTCTTTTCTTAAGGTACCGCTTACGATCGATGAAGCGCTCGTCGTTCTGCTCATCCATTGCAAAATAAAGCTGCTTATCGGCCCAATACCTCCAGTTTTGTGAGTTGGTAATATGGATGATGGGACAAACACCCGGATGCTTTCCCCATAATTTGCGACTGACATGTCCATGCAATTCAGAGACTCCGTTGGAAAGACGTGCGAAGCGCAAGGCTACCAGCGAGTGATTGAATTGATCATCATCCATCCCCGTAATCTTTCTGACTTGTTCAAGTGGCATCCCACAGAAATAAGACATCTTATTGCAGAGGTAGATATCGTGTTTCTCGTTTCCTGCTTCTTCTGGCGTATGCGTGGTGAAAACCAATTTGTTTTTCAGATCACTCAGATCTCCTCCATTTTTATTGAGTAAGTAAAATGCAGAAGAGATACCATGCGCTTCGTTGAGATGATATACATCTGGATTGAATCCCAGTTCATCAACCAACTTTGCCCCACCTACTCCCAACAAAATAAATTGAGCAACTTTCGTCGCCACATTCGCATCATATAATCGATGAGTGATGGTTTGCGATACATAGTCGTTTTCCGGACAATCCGTACTCAGCAAGAAGAGAGGCGCAGAGTTGAACGTAGTAGGATTTAAGTAAAATACTTTCACCCATACCGGAGCATCGTGAATCATGATTTGAAACTTGATGCCCGTATCTTCTAAAAAATTGTAGATTTTTTCATTCCATTGCACCTGCAACGTTTGGTCCTGGTTGCGTGCCTGATCATAATAACCGTACTTCCAAAGAATGCCGATTCCAATCAGATTTTGACGAAGTTCATATGCACTACGAAGGTGGGAACCAGATAAAAATCCAAGTCCTCCGCTATAAATCTTAAGCGGTTGATGAATGGCAAACTCCATTGAAAAATAGGCCACCTTCTTGCTGTACTTGGGGTCGACGGGATAAGGCAAGGTATAGTGACGGAAATTTGTCATGCCGGTCGTTTTTATTGAGTCTGCAAGATACCCCATAATAAATAATTTAAGCCAAAGTAATATGTATTTTATACACAATATTGGAGGAATCGTGCCTTTCAATACGGGAGAAATTCAAGTAATTTGCGTTTATATGCGTTCCGTCGTCTTTTTTTTCTGTGTAGTGGGGATCCTTTCATGCAGGACCGGACCGAAAGACATTAACGCGGATGAAGACATTGAGGGCTCCGACTTTATACTTTCATTTCCGGAGCGCCAATTACCCATTCAATATGCAGATCGGGATTTGTCTACTCCATCCAACGATAGTTTTTTTATTAAATCATCTGTCCTAACCCGTTTCATTCCTGATAGTATTTTTCAACCTGATTTCAAATCGCTTGAGAAAGTAAAATTCTACCGAAAAGCGCGCTATAAAGCAGAAGAGACAGAGGAAACCTATTTATTCTTACAAGCAGAAAGCAAGAACAAGAAATCCATTTACTTGATTTGTTTTGATCCTGAAAACCGCTACAGTGCTGCATTGCAAATGCTAACCACAAAACCAACTACGGGTGGTACAACAGAATGCAGTATGGATAAAAAACTAACTGTTTACAAAAACACCACCAGAACAGATTCCGATAAAAAAACCTATTACAATAAGAGTGCTTATGTTTATAACACAGAGGGACTCTTCACGCTTATACTCACTGAGAGCAACGAGCCTCCTGAAAAAGAAACTATTTATAACCCGATCGACACATTAGCATCCTCTGATCCGTTGAGCGGTGATTATACAATAGATGAAAATAATTTTGTTTCTGTCCGTGATGGTTCCAAAAAAGGGCGACTTCAATTTTTCATCAACATATCCAAATCAAATGGAAAATGCACCGGCAGTCTGAGAGGAGATATTACCCAGGTACGCAACAAAGTATATCATTACAATAAGGCAGATGATCATTGCATCATCGAATTTCTTTTCAACGGCAAACGTTTGCAGGTAAAAGAATTGGAGGCGTGTGGAAATCACAGGGGACTTCGATGCAGTTTCGATGGAAAATTCAATAAGCAGTAACTAAATAATTTGTCCCTGCAACAAATCCTCAAAGGTCTCGCGCCGCCGGATCAATTTAATTTCTTTGTTATCGATGAGCACTTCAGCCGGACGAACTCTGGAATTAAAACGACTACTCATTTCAAAACCATATGCGCCTGCATTGCGAAAGACCAATACATCTCCTGGACGGACCTCCGGTAAAGAACGGTCCCAGGCAAACGTATCGGTTTCACAAATGTTACCCACTACATTATACGTTTTATTTATGCCTTGTGGATTTGAAATATTTTCAATGTGATGATACGCTTCATAAAACATTGGACGGATCAAGTGATTGAATCCGCTATCCACTCCCACAAACGTTCTGGACGGTGCTTCTTTGATCACGTTTGCTTTTACCAGCAAATAACCGCAGTCACTCACTAAAAACTTACCTGGCTCAAACCATATGGTGTAGTTAGCTCCTGTAGCTTGTTTATGCTGATTAAAAACTGATGCCATGCGTTCGCCTAATGCAAGCAAATCAGTCCCTTTTTCACCTGGAACATAAGGAACCTTGAATCCACCACCCAAATCAATGATTTCCAATCCATCAAATTGTTGTGCAGTGGCCAACACCAATTCCAATCCTTTGATGTAAACATCAATGTCTTTGATTTCACTTCCCGTGTGAATGTGAAGTCCCTTTACAACCAACCCTGTTTCTGCAACAACGGCTTTAATAGCATCAACCTGTGTAACAGAGATTCCAAATTTGGAATCTTCGTGGCCCGTTGAAATTTTAATATTTCCACCGGCCAGGATATGAGGATTGATTCGAACCAGAACTGGATAAGTTTTACCAAACTGTTTACCGAAGTCACGAAGAATGGATAGGTTATCGATGTTGATATTCACCCCCAGCGCGACTGCTTCAACGTATTCATCCATTCCAACGCTGTTGGGAGTAAAGATTATTTTATCAGCTGGCACACCGGCAGTCATGGACAACCGAACCTCATTCAAACTAACGCAATCGATCCCAGCACCCAACTGATGCATGATACGAAGAATGTTGACGTTGGAAAGCGCCTTGCATGCATAAAAAAGTGAAGGTTGAAAAGCCGCAAATGCTGTTTGCAATTGCTGATACTGAGATTGTATGCATTGCTGGTCGTACACATACAAAGGCGTATTGTGCAGTTGGGCCGCTTTCAATAGCAATTCAGAAGAGAGGCCTGCCTTCATTGATCAATCGGTTGGAGAATCAGCTTCCGGAGCAGGAGGCTCAGTAGATTCAATTTCAAAATGCTCAGCGTTGACGAGAGTAGGTTCTACTACTTGATCGGCCAGTACCTCACTGATCTTTGGCAATTCCTCAGAAGAATTGATTCCAAAGTAGTCCATGAACTGACGCGAAGTAGCATAAATCAGTGGCTTGCCCACCATGTTCTCGTTTCGTCCAGAAATGACAATCAATTCTTTTTCGAGTAGTTTCTGTACAGAGTAATCACAATTCACTCCGCGAATTGCTTCAACTTCTGATTTGGTGATGGGTTGCTTATAGGCAATGATGGCAAGAGTTTCCAATGCGGCAGTCGACAACCGCTTCAGGAACTTGTCGCCATTCAATTGAGCAATGGTAGCATGGAAATCTTTCTTGGTAAGGAATTGCAGACCGCCCCCACTCTCGCGCAATTCAAACGGATAGAAGTCAGCATTGTATTTTTCACGAATCCCATCGACACAGGTTTCTATTTGCTCAAGGGTAACTTTTTCGTCAAGAAAACCAAATGCACTGTTGATCAATTCGGTGATCTCCAACTTGGTGAGCGGTTTTTCGCTCGCAAAAATGAGCGCTTCTACGTGCGTTATGAGGTTGGATATTTCCATGAATTGTTTGGTTGTTAAATACGATTTAGAAACTCATCAGCCTTGGAGGGCAGCAGCGCCACTCACAATTTCTGTCAACTCCGTTGTAATCGCTGCCTGACGGGCTCTGTTGTATGAGATCTTCAAGGTTTTAAGTAATTCGTTTGCGTTTTCAGATGCTTTGTCCATTGCAGTCATTCTGGCGCCATGCTCAGAAGCATTGCAATCCAGTACCGCTTTGTACAATTGGGTGTTCAGGATCTTAGGCATCAGTTCTGCAATCAGTTGATCTTTTTCAGGTTCAAAAATAAAATCAGATTTCTTTGCTGAAGATCCTTTTGTATTGGTGTTCTTGGGGATTGGCAGAAAAGGCTCTGCAACAAAACGCTGAGTAGCTGCATTCCTGAATTCGCTGTATACTACTTCTACTGCATCAAACTCTTTTTCTTTAAATGCTTTAATTGCCGCTTGTGCACAGTGTTGAACAGCTTCAAATGAAAGGCTAAGGAAAATATCTTTGAATCGAACATCAACTGCATATCCTCTTTTCTGGAAAAACTCTGCACCTTTCTTTCCAATGGCCCAAATGGTTAGACCGCCATTTTCGTTTTGCTGAGCATATTTTTCACGGATGATGGAAAGCGCAGTTTTCTGAATGTTGGCATTGTAAGCGCCACAGAGTCCACGATCACTTGTAATTACAATCAGTAGCACATTTTTTACCTGACGTTCTTCAGCCAGTTGCATACCTGCACTGCTATCGGCATTGCTTACAATGTTGCTGAGCATTTCCTGAAGCTTGGAAGCATAGGGCCTCATTTGGATGATTGCATCCTGAGCACGACGCAATTTTGCAGCGCTGACCATCTTCATCGCCTTGGTAATTTGCTGGGTGGATTGCACCGATTTTATCCTGTTCCTAACCTCCTTGAGTTGACCGGCCATCGTATCACTGAATTAGGCCGCAAAAGTATGAAAAAACCTGTTGATTCAGATGTCCAAAATGACATTGACCCACTCGGGATCAAAGCTGGCGCCGTATTTACGGTAAAACCGGATGGCGGGCTCGTTCCACTCAAGGACCTGCCAAACTATCCGGCCAAATTGTTTCTGTTTGGCCTCCTGGATAAGCTGGTCCATCAACATGGATCCGATGCCTTTTCCCCTATGGGATTCGGTAACGATGATGTCTTCCAGGTACATCACCTGCCCTTTCCAGGTGGAATACCGGATATAGTAAAGGGCAAAGCCAACAATTCCTTCTTGACCTTCCGCTACGATGGCCCACCAAACGGGGTGAGGACCAAAACCGCTTTGTTCAAAATGCAGGGGGTCTACTGTGACTTCCTGGGGGGCTTTTTCGTATTCAGCTAATTCGCGGATGAGTCCCAACATAGCGGGACAATCTTGCCGGGTAGCAGGTCGAATGCTGTACGCTTGGTTCATGCGAGTGCCTGGTCGAGGTCGTCTATAATATCTTCCACATTTTCTATTCCCACACTCATCCGGATCAGTCCATCTGTAATGCCGTACTGAAGACGGTTCTCGCGAGGAACGGAATAGTGGGTCATGGAAGCAGGATGGGATAAAAGCGTATCGCAGGTTCCAAGCGAAACCGTCCGGGTACACATCTGCAGGCGGTTCATGAACCGTACTCCCGCATCAAATCCCTCTTTTAATTCAAAACTCATCATGGCACCAGGATGCTTCATCTGTTTGGCAGCTACTGCATGATCGGGATGATATGAAAGCCCATTGTAATTAACCCGACCAACCGCCGAATGTTTGTCCAAAAATGCAGCTACCTGAGATGCATTTGAACAATGCCGATCCATGCGCACTTCCAACGTTCGAATGCCAGTAATCAATAAGAAAGCATCAAACGGATTGCTGTTGCCGCCCAGCACGCGGAAAGTCTTGGTGGCCCGAGTATTCATGAATTCAAGATCGGTACCCAACAGTGCACCACCAATGGCGGTGCCGTGTCCGTTAAGAAACTTGGTAGTTGAATGAACAATAAAATCTATTCCATAACGAAACGGCTGCTGCAAGTAAGGAGTTGAAAAAGTGTTGTCGCACGCTGTCAACTTTCCGTATTTTTTTGCAAGAGCCGACAACGCTTCAAGGTCCACACACTGTATGGTAGGATTTGCAGGCGTTTCCAAATAAACCATCCGAATTGCAGGCTCTTCTTTCAAGCATTTTTCAGCCAATTCAAGATCACGCAAATCAACAATAATTGGTTCAACATCCAATGGCTCTAAAATGGTCCGCAGGTAATCGTGCGTTCCTCCATACAAGGAAAAATGACTCAGTACTTTATCGCCCCGCTTCAACGTAGAAATAAACAGAGTGCTGATTGCTGCCATTCCTGAAGCATGCAGAATCGTTTTTGCTTCAAGTGGCTGACCATTTTTTTCTATTCCAAAGGTCTCCATTGCAGCAATTTTCATCTCGGCCTCATGAGTAGTTGGATTGCCCCATCGGGAATAGATGTACCCGTCCTCTTTTCCAGAAAATCTCCGCATTCCTTGTTCTGCTTCATCATACACAAATGTTGATGTAGCATAGATTGGAGTGAGGTGAGCATACAAGGGATCTTGCTGATGTCCTCCATGGATGGCCAATGAAGAAAAGCCTTTTACGATCTTTTTTGTCATATCCACCATTTTACCCAGGTCGCGCCCCATGTGAACCCGCCGCCAAATGCAGCAAGTACGATGTTATCGCCTTTATTGAGTTTACTTTGATAATCCCACAAGCAAAGAGGAATGGTTGCAGCGGTTGTATTACCATAGCGCTGAATATTCAACATCACTTTTTCATCTGAAAGTCCCATTCGGCGTGCCGTTGCGTCAATGATGCGTTTATTGGCCTGATGCGGAACCAACCAAGCAATATCATCTGCAGTAAGGTTGTTTCTTTGAATCAATTCATAGCTCACATCGGCCATTCCGGTGACTGCAAACTTGAAAACAGGTTGTCCGTCTTGAAATATATAATGCTCTTTGTTGTCGACTGTTTCATGCGAAGGCGGATGATACGATCCTCCACCTTTCATATTCAAGTATTTTCCTCCACTGCCATCGCTTTTAAGGATGCTGTCGAGTACCCCATAACCTTCATAGTTGGGTTCCAACAAAACAGCACCGGCACCATCGCCAAATAAGATGCACGTAGTGCGATCGGTATAATCAACGATTGAACTCATTTTATCGGCGCCCACTACCACTACTTTTTTATACCGTCCACTTTCAATGATCGATGCACCTGTAGTAAGCGCGTATAAAAATCCGGAACAGGCCGCGAGAATGTCAAACCCCCACGCGTTTTTAATTCCCACTTTGTCGGAAACAATATTGGCCGTATTGGGGAAAAACATATCGGGAGTTACTGTTGCCACGATCAAACAGTCAATCTCATTGGGATCAATACCGCGACGCTGGCAAAGATCCAGCACTGCTGGTGCAGCAAGGTCGGAGGTCGCTTTTCCTTCACCTCGAAGAATATGACGTTCGGTGATTCCGGTTCGGGTTCTGATCCATTCATCGGTGGTGTCGACCATCTTTTCAAGGTCAGCATTGGTCAACAGTTCCTCTGGAACATAACCTCCCACAGCAGTAATGGCAGCTCTGATTTTTTCCATGCCACAGTTTTGGATGCCAAAGGTACTAAATAGATCACCTCATGCGTAACTGCCTTGAATTCATTACATTCGCAATAAGAAAATGTCCTCATGATCGCCAGTCTGACCGGTAAATTCATTGCCAAAACTCCATCCTTCGTTCACCTGGACGTGAACGGTGTTGGATATGAAGTACAGATCAGTCTCAACACCTTTTCCAGCATTCAGGACAAGAAAGAAGGAACTCTTTTTACCCATTTACAAATCAAGGAAGATGCCCATGTACTGTTCGGATTCTCCGAACTCGCTGAAAAAGAATTGTTTATACAACTTATTGGGGTCAATGGCGTGGGTGCTTCCACTGCAAGAATGATGCTTTCCTCCATGCAGCCCGGTGAACTCCGATCGGCGATCGCATCAGGAAATACAGGTGCGCTGGAGCGGATCAAAGGCATCGGTAGGAAGTCCGCAGAACGGATTGTGCTTGAATTGAGAGAAAAAATCGTAAAAAATGTGCCGGAAAGCACTTCTTCCGGCTTCAAATACAATACTTTAGACCAAGATGCGTTAAATGCATTGGTAGCATTAGGGATACCCCGAAATGTGGGCGAAACGGCGATCAAAAAAGTCAAATCGTCTACATCTGGAGAACCCGATCTTGAAACACTCATCAAAAAATCACTGCAGCTTATTTGAGAAGAACTCTACTCAAACAAACGACATCCTGAAGTTGCAATCGTTATCCAAAAAGATAACAAGTTATGTGTTGGGCATGGGACTGCTATGTGCGGTATCCATCGTGCATGGTTTTGCACAAACGGGACCCGTCACCGACACCTTACCCCGAAAAGATACCTTACGCTTCCCGTTGAACGACCGCTATGCGGATAAGCTGAACCCTGGTAAACGCAGTCCTTTCGATTTACGGGATCCTTCAAACGTGTCAGACTCGATTGTATACGACAGCAAGAACAAAGAGTATTACATCATTGAGAAAATCGGTAACACGTATTTCAGAAAACCTACCCCGCTGAGCTTTGAAGAATACCTCCGCATACAAAGCAGAAAAATGGAGGTCGATTATTTTCAGAAAAAAGCAAATTCCTACAGCCTGCTCAATCGCAAATTGGTCAAACCCAAACTCAATATGGGACAAGACCTCTTCAACCGACTATTTGGAAATGGTAAGATCGATATTCGACCTCAAGGCGAGGTTAACGTGACTACAGGTTATCAAGGTCAGAACATAAAAAATCCTACGCTTCCCGAGCGGGCAAGAAGAAACGGGGGACTCGATTTCGATATGTCGGCCAACCTAAACGTGGTAGGAAACATCGGCAACAAGATGCGATTCCCCATCAGCTACAATACCTTATCGACTTTTGATTTTGAAAATCAATTGAAACTTGACTACACCGGTGATGCTGATGATATTTTTAAAAAGATCGAAATAGGTAACACCTCTTTTGCATCCAAAGGAACGTTGATCCCCGGTGCACAGCAACTCTTTGGAATCAAAACACAAATGCAGTTTGGAAAACTCTGGGTGTCGACCGTCTTTGCCAGTCAACGTTCACAACGTCAATCGGTTTCTGTAAAGGGAGGAACAAACGCAACGCCTTTTGAAATCAAGGGCGATGATTACGAGGAAAACCGACACTTCTTATTGGCACAGCACTTTAGAAGAGAGTACAATAAAGCAATGAAAAATTTACCCATCATCAATTCGCAGGTGCAGATTTTGCGCTTGGATGTATGGGTAACCAATCGCACCGGAGCAACTACCAATGCACGAGATGTAGTGGGACTCATGGACCTTGGTGAAGACAAACCCTTTCAACAGCCTCCCATCGTCAACCCCACGGGCATTGTGTTTCCATCGAACGGAAGCAACGACCTGTACAGTAAAATTGTTCGAAATCCAGTCAGTCGTGATCCCGCTCAAATAGTGAACTACCTCAATGGCTTGGGACTTCAGCCGGTCAGGGATTTTGAAAAAACATTTGCGCGTAAACTCGACAGTACGCAATACTATTTCAATCGTCAACTCGGATTTATATCGCTGAACATCAGTCTTCAGCCGGATGAAGTATTGGCAGTCGCATTCCAATACACCATCAATGGTAAAGTGTACCAAGTTGGTGAATTTGCTCAAGACATTCCGGTTGATGCCAACAACGGTGTCCAAAAGGTACTTTTCTTAAAGCTGTTAAAGGGAACTTCTCAACGAACTGCGCTTCCAATGTGGGACTTGATGATGAAAAACATCTACCCCGTTGGGTCAGGACAATTGGAGCGGCAGGATTTTCAATTCAACGTACTCTATCAGGAACCCGGTGGCGGTGAAAAACGATTTTTACCCGAGGGCGATCAGGCCGGAGTTCCGTTGATCACACTGCTGAATTTGGATCGACTCAATAATCAGAATGATCCGCAACCGGATGGGATGTTTGATTTCGTAGAGGGCTATACGGTTAACTCGTATCAAAGTCGCGTCATCTTCCCTGTCCTAGAGCCCTTTGGGCACGATCTTGACTTTGCGTTCGCATCGAACCCTGCACTTCGAGAACAATACCTGTTCTATCCTCTTTATGATACCATCAAGGCGATCGCACAAACCTATGCGAATCTGAATCGATTTGTAATGCGAGGAAGTTCAAAATCTTCCGGAGGAGCAAGTGGTGAAATTTCACTGAACGCATTCAATATTCCACAAGGTTCTGTAACCGTTACAGCAGGTGGACAGGTTCTGCAAGAGAATGTCGACTACACCATCGATTACATCTCAGGTACGATGCGCATCATCAATAACTCCATCACACAATCTGGACTTCCCGTGGATGTGAAATTTGAAAACAATGCCACATTCGGTGTTCAGCAGCGCACGTACATGGGAATGCGATGGGACTACCTCTTCAATGATAAACTTTCAGTGGGCGGAACATTGGTACGACTCAGCGAACGGCCATTTTTTACCAAAATGGAATACGGTTCTGATCCCATTCGCAACACCATGACTGGTGTAGATATTTCTTACAACAGTGAACTGCCTCGTTTGAATAAATGGTTGAGCAAACTTCCCTTCTACGAAGCCTCTGGAACCTCTCGGATCAACTTTGCTGCAGAGGCTGCAAAAATGACGCCGGGCCATGCACCGCAGATTGGAAGAGGAGCAGGTGGACTCATTTACCTCGATGATTTTGAAGGTACACGCGCCAGCATTGATCTTCGTTTCCCTATTGTAGGTTGGACATTGGCCTCAACTCCAAAAGGTGCGACCGATCGGTTTGGAAATATTCTTTTTCCAGAAGCAGCATCCTTTGACAATCTTGATTACGGGAAGAACCGTGCTAAACTAGCCTGGTACAACATTGAACCAATTCTGCAAGAACGTCGCAATCCCAATAACCCCATCCGCAATGATCTGGAACAACTTTCTGATCCCAGAGTCAGAAGCATTGGTCAACAAGAAATCTTTCCGCGTCGTACTCCCGATTACGGACAAAGTCAACTGGTAACATTTGACCTTGCCTATTATCCCAGAGAAAGAGGTCCCTATAATTACGATGCAACAGGAGTGGACGCAAACGGTCGTTTACAAAATCCAACAAAACGTTGGGGTGGTATCATGCGAGGCATTGATCAAACTGATTTCGAAACTGCAAACATTGAATTCATTGAATTCTGGGTACTCGATCCCTTCATCAAAGGAACCAATCCCGCAGGTGGATCATTGTATTTGAATCTTGGAAACATCTCCGAAGATATTTTAAAAGATTCCAGAAGATTTTATGAGAATGGTCTGGCCACTCCTACCATTCCATCAGCAACCACACGATCGGTTTGGGGCAATGCGCCGCTTAATCCAATTCAGATCACACAGGGCTTTAGTAACAATCCTGCTGATCGTCCCTTTCAAGACGTGGGATTGGATGGTATTGATGACAATTTAGAGAAAAAGTGGTTTGCG
>JAFMES010000105.1 GCA_017856605.1 Chitinophagaceae bacterium | reverse complement strand
TATTTCATCCTTTTGAAAATAGAAAAAAAAGAGAATCAACGAGAGAAAAAGTAAAATGGTTCTCATGGCAAGTTGCTTTTAGGTGAAGGCTTGAATTTAGTATAACAACCCAATTCAGATAAGGTAAGAGTTACAGGCGCCTCTATGCTTACCCTTATCTTTTTTGAAAGTAGTGTTTTTTCCAATGCGATGATTCTGCATGCTCCAACCGTTGAAGCTGATGCTACCGGTTCCCAGGAATTACCGTTCCACTGATCGACTCGTACGTTTTCTATTCGTTGTCCCAAAGGAATATATTCTCGTAGTCGTATGAAATCAATGGATTGAGGCTCCTGCCATTCAATTAGAAATTCCGCACGATGAACTGCATCTTCAGAAGCCCAATAAGTTGAATTACTTCCATCGGTCAAGGAGGTAACAGAAAAATTGTTACCTCGTTCATTCGAAGCGCTAATCGATGCGGAATTCATTAAATTCTTATCAAATGTTTTGCCCACCAACTGACCGAACCCGATTAAGCTTTCTATGTCTTCAGGTGATAGTCGACCGCTGGTATTGGGTGCTAGTCCCAAGTCCAATGCTGCTCCCCTCCCTACGCTTTTAAGATAGAGTTGAAAAAGTTGCTCAGGCGACTTGACTTGTGTGGCTTGCTCCGGATGCCAGAACCATCCTTTTCGTAATGGCACATCACATTCAGCAGGCACCCAATTAGCACCACCTTTTGTGCCCATGGGATTGAATTCATGCTGCAGGTTTCCGGGAAATGCCTTACTCTCTCCACTTGCAGGCGTAGGGGTAAAGGTTGCCCATGAACGTTCGTCGGCATAGCCACTTTCATTGCCTACCCATCGAACATCCCATCCAATATCACTGAACAAGTTGGCCATAGGCTGAAGCGAGCGGGTGATCTGCCAAGTAGTATCCCATGCATAGTAGGTGTTGCGATCAATCTTGCGTGTGGTCCGCGCTCCTCCATAGTACCCATCTCCTCCATTTGCACCATCGTGCCACGACATGAATAATTCTCCGTAGTGGGTGTACAATTCACGCAATTGTTCTCTGTATGCCTTTACATATTCATATGTACCATAATCAGGATGATTTCTGTCCCAAGGAGAACAATACACCCCGAACTTAATTCCTGCTTTACGACAGGCCTGTTCAAATTCCTTGACCATATCTCCTTTACCCTCACGAAACGGTGAGCGGGATATGTTGTACCGGGTTGTTTTGGTTGGCCAGAGTGCAAAACCATCGTGGTGTTTGGCCACCAGAACCAGTCCTTTTAATCCTCCTGCTTTCATAGCGGCCACAATGGAGTCTGCATTGAATAAAATTGGATTAAAAATGGATGGATCCGCATCGCCATATCCCCATTCTTTATTCTCAAACGTAGTAGGAGTAAAATGAATCAATCCGTATACCTCGGTTTCATGCCATTTGAGTTGACGCGCAGAAGGCAAGGCACCGTAAGGAGCAGGGGCAACTTGTGCCCACGTTCCAAGAGAAATCAAGCCTAACGCAAATGTGATAAATCGTTTTTTCATGATCGGTATTTCACGGTATTAACTAACAATCCAATGTGATCGATGGTTATGCAAACTTTATCACCGGGTTTCAGAGTAAATTCATCCGGAGGAACTACTCCAGTACCGGTCATCAGCATCACTCCATTTGGAAAACTGGTTTCTCTGAATAAAAACTCGGCCAATTCTTTCCACGTTCGCTTAATGGATGCAATGGTTGTATTACCTGAAAACACCTGTGCATCATTTCTATAGATGGTCAAAGATATTCTGCTATCGATTGGAATATCATTTGGGAAAACAGCCAAACAGGGACCGAGCGCAGCACTGTGATCGTATACTTTCGCTTGCGCTAAATAAAGTGGATTTTCCCCCTCAATGCTTCTGGAGCTCATGTCATTCCCCACCGTAAATCCTTCCACCGTTCCAGCTGATGAAATGAATAGGGTTAGTTCTGGCTCAGGAACATCCCAGGTGGAGTCTCTTCGTATATGAACACTGCCCTGGTGACCAGCAACTCGCTCAGGAAAAGATTTAAAAAATAATTCGGGTCGCTCTGCAACATAAACCCGATCGTAAAAGGATCCCCCACCTGAATCAGCAGATTCTTTTTCTCTAGCTTCTTTGCTTCGATAATACGTAACTCCCGCAGCCCAGATTTCTTGTGATTGAACAGGCGGCAAAAGGGGCTGTTGTGCATCAATTGGCGCAACAGTCTTCAATTCGGGAAGTAAACCTTCAAGATAATGATATAGACCAGTACGATTGACCAATGCATCCCAAGTAGAAGGGATTGCATATGCACCCTGAGGCGTTTCCAAAATACAATGAGTTTCGAAATTGTACAATTTCATCAATTAAATATATTCATTACTCATGGATTTACTAAATTGAGTTCATACAATTTCAACCGCTATGCCGCCAAATCCATTTGAGCTGAGTACCCCTTATGCCATCATCACAGGCGGATGCAGCGGAATTGGACTTTCCATCGCCAAGCTGTTTCATGAACAAGGGGCCATAGTGGATGTATTTGATCTTCAACGACCCGAGGAAGATCAACTTGAAGCATGGGGACTCAAAAACAGCACGATTGCCTTTCATGAAATTGATATCACTGACCAAGAAAAAGTAAAAGAATTGGTCTCAATTATTTCAATTAAAAGAGGCATTGGCATACTCATCAATAATGCAGGAATTGCTCACGTTGGAAATGCTGTTACTACCAGCAGTGCCGACATGGATCGGATTTACCAAGTAAACATTAAAGGTGCATACAATTGCATGCATGCAGTCCTCCCCTTTATGCAAGAGCAGGAAAGTGGCGTAATCATCAATATGGCATCGATTGCCGCCATAGTGGGTATTGCCGATCGATTTGCTTATAGCATGAGCAAAGGAGCCATTCTTTCCATGACGCTGAGTGTGGCAAGAGATTTTATCAAAAAAGGGATTCGATGCAACTGCATCTCACCGGCTCGTGTACATACGCCCTTTGTGGATGGGTTTTTAAAGAAACACTACGGCGGTCAAGAACGAGAGATGTTTGAAAAACTCTCCAATAGTCAACCTATTGGCCGTATGGGAACTCCAGACGAAATAGCTCATCTGGCTTTCTATTTATGCAGTAAACAAGCTGCATTCATCACGGGATGCGACTATCCCATCGATGGAGGATTTACCCGAATTAATAACTGAACTCATGAAATTATTTCGATTTGACAGAGGTGGTTTTGTAGGATTGGGCATGTTGGATCAACAAGGTCGCCACATCGATATCAGTCACAGCGGAATGGATTTGGATGAAGATTTCTTTTCCAGTAATGGTCTTGAAAAGCTACATGAATGGATAATCGAACATGCCCATTCATGTGATCAGCTCGATGGTCCCATTCACTTCCTTCCTTGCGTAGAAAGGCCATCTAAAATTGTGTGCATAGGACTCAATTATGCCCGTCATGCAAAAGAAAGCAATATGGACGTCCCTAAAGAACCCGTTGTTTTCTTTAAAAGTACAACGGCAATTTGTGGCCCAAATGACCCCATCATCATACCAAAACATTCAGAGAAAACCGACTGGGAAGTTGAGCTCGCACTCGTCATCGGGAAAAAAGCGCGGTATGTGGAAGAATCGGATGCCATGGAGCACCTTGCTGGATATTGCCTGCACAACGATTACAGTGAACGATCATTTCAATTGGAAAGAGGCGGACAATGGGTAAAAGGAAAAAGCTCGGATAATTTTGCTCCACTCGGACCCTATTTTGTAGAAAGAAAAGAAATTGAAAATCCGCATCGACTTCATCTTTGGCTGGAAGTCAATGGTAAACGAATGCAAGACTCCTCTACCGAAGATTTGATCTTCAAAATTCCACACCTGATCAGCTATGTTTCTCAATTCATGACCTTACTTCCGGGAGATATCATCAGTACAGGAACACCCGAAGGGGTTGGCATGGGACAAAAACCTGATCCGGTCTATTTAAAACCTGGCGATCAGATTCGACTGGGTATTGAGGGACTTGGGGAGCAGCACCAAACTGCGGTCGCCTATGCGCATTGATGCCCATCAACATTTCTGGAACTATCATCCACAAACTCACAGTTGGATTGAGGATCATATGCAGGTCATCCGTAAAGACTTTCTACCGAGTGATCTTGAACCACTCATACAATCAAGTGGCATAGACGCCACAGTTGCTGTTCAAGCAGATGAATCGGATGCCGAAACTGAAATGCTATTAAGACTGGCAGATCAATATCCTTTTATCGCAGGAGTGGTTGGATGGATCAACCTAAAACAGGTTGATGTAGAAACCAATCTGGCAAAATGGATGCCAGAAAAACACCTAAAAGGATTTAGGAGCATCATGCAGGGCACTTCCAATGAAGCATATCTTACCAATTCTCTATTTATCAACAACGTAAAAAAATTATCACAATTTAATTTTACTTATGACCTGTTAGTGTACCATGATCAACTTCCTGCATTGATCCACTTTACAGAACAACTACCTGACAATAAATTGATCTTAGATCACTTAGGTAAACCCGCAATAGCAAAAAAAGAATTTAAGGCATGGAGAGAACAAATTAAAGAACTTTCTAAACATCCTAAGCTTTACTGCAAAATCAGTGGGATGATTACTGAAGCTGACCATCTTAACTGGTCGACCAACGACCTTCTTCCCTACATGGAAACTGTTGCAGAATTTTTTGGCACAAACCGGATTTGCTTTGGTTCAGATTGGCCCGTTTGCCTTCTTGCAGGCTCCTATCAAAGGGTCATTGATGCCGTTGAACAATTTGCAACTCAACTCACGAAGGAAGAACAGAACAAACTCTTTGGTCAGAATACAAAAGAATTCTATAACTTATCCATTGGATAAAATTGACAGCATGGACCTTCACCTAAAAGACAAGCACATCATCGTAACAGGAGGCGCAAAAGGAATTGGTGAAGCTATCGCCCTGGTATTAGCACAAGAAGGCGCCTTTCCAATCATCATTGGCCGAAATGAAACTGACAACATACAAGCCATTAATACCTTAGGAAGAGGTGCCTACTTTACCGCAGAGTTAACCGATCCAACTTCCTGTAAAACCGTAATCGAAAAAATTGCTCAACAATTCGGACAGATAGATGGTTTGGTAAACAATGCCGGAATAAATGACGGCGTTCCATTAGAAGGAGGTAACTATGAAAACTTTATGCGATCGCTGCATCGCAATATGATACATTATTACTTGCTTACCCAAGAAGCATTGCCCTATCTCATCAAGAGTAAAGGACCAATCGTTAATATCAGTTCGAAGGTTGCAGAAACGGGACAAGGAGCTACTTCAGGGTATGCGGCATCTAATGGAGCACGAAATGCTCTCACCAGAGAATGGGCAGTTGAATTACTTAAATACAGCATTCGGGTCAATGCAGTAGTTGTAGCAGAAAGCTATACTCCCTTGTACGAAAAATGGATTACGAGCCTTCCAGATCCATCCGCAACATTAAAAAAGATTACCGATAGAATACCTCTCGAAAACAGAATGACTCGACCTGAGGAAATAGCTCAAACCGTCGCCTTTTTATTATCTGATCGATCTTCCCATACCACTGGACAACTCATTCATGTTGATGGAGGGTATGTTCATTTGGACAGATCGTTGATCCATTAAAACAGTTCCATGTCGATTGCAAAAAAGAATTTATTACTCCCCTTCATCCTTGTAACATCATTATTTTTTCTGTGGGGCATTGCCAATAACTTAAACGGGATACTGATCCCTCATTTGAGAAAGGCCCTTCAATTGACAAACATGCAGTCGACATTCGTTGACACGGCTGTCTATTTTGCTTACTTTATTTCTGCTCTTCCTGCAGGCTGGATTTTAAAGCAACATGGATATAAAAAAGGTGTGATCGCAGGTCTCTTGGTCTTTGCAATTGGAGCATTTCTGTTCATCCCTGCTGCTCAAGAAAGGATGTACGAAGTATTTTTATTGGGACTTTTTATTATTGGGTGTGGACTTACCCTTTTAGAAACAGCAGCTAATCCCTATGCAACACAATTGGGCCCAGCAGAATCTGCCACCACTCGCCTAAATTTAGCACAATCGTTTAATGGACTGGCCGCTTTCATCGCTCCAATTGTAGGTACGCTATTCATACTTTCTGGAAAAACTTACTCTTCAGAAGAACTTACAGCCATGAATGAAGTTCAGCGAATGGCCTATTTACAAGAAGAAGCAAATTCTGTTATTCTTCCATACGGTATTCTAGGTGGCTTCTTGGTGATCATTGCGATCATTTTCTTTTTGAACGATTTTCCTGAGCCCGTTGAAAACACCGATGCAGATAAAGGCAGTATTGCCGGCGCCCTAAAATTACCTCATCTACGATGGGCAGTGATTGCTCAGCTTTTTTATGTAGGTGCTCAGGTATGTGTAACTAGTTTTTTTGTTAGAATGGCGATTACAGGCGGCGGCGTGGATGAGAAAACGGCAGGCTATTATTTGGGAATTTATGGTCTCCTTTTTATGGTCGGTAGATTTGCAGGGACTTTCTTCTTGCGGTTTTTATCGGCTCCACTATTGCTTACCACCTATGCTATTGCCTGCATTTTACTCTGTGCCGCCGCCATGTATACAGAGGGCCAGTATGTTGTACTGGCACTTGGAGGATTAGGTTTTTTCATGTCCATCATGTTTCCAACTATTTTTTCTTTGGGTATAAAAGAACTTAATGAGCATACCAAATCTGGATCTTCGTTGATTGTCATGTCGATCATTGGGGGCGCCATTTTTCCTGTCATCATGGGCGGATTGATTGACAGCTATGACGACAACATTCAAATGGGATATAGTGTACCCCTGGTGTGTTTTTTTGCAGTATTTTATTTTGGCTGGAAAGGCCATCGTATAAATAAATAAACAATGAAAAGATTTTGTCTTGCCCTGGATTTAAAAGATGATGCAACGTGTATTGCAGAATATGATCGCTATCACCAAGAGGTTTGGCCAACTGTTCTTGAAAGTCTCCGTGCGTGCGGAATTAACGAAATGAAAATCTACAGAACAGGTAACCGATTGGTAATGTTCATCAACACCACTGATGATTTCAGTTTTGAGAGAAAAAAACAAATGGATGAGGCAAATCCTGAAGTTCAGCGTTGGGAAACAATCATGTCCACCTTGCAACAACGTATTCCATGGGCTGAACCAGAAGTTAAATGGATTCAGTTGAAAGAAGTTTTTTCATTCAACTCTTGATCACTCAAATCCTCCTCTACCCCGATAGAGTCGAACGGGTTTGTCAAGTTTGAGTTCCAAGACGGTCATATACGTGTCTTGTACTCCCTGTGGAACGTCGATGTATATTAGACCGGGTACCGGGCTCCAAGAAATTTTTCCAACTACTTTATGAGTCAACTCTTTTCCATTGCCTAGAACAGAGATTCGTTGTATTGTATTATCCAATCCCTTTATCATAATCTGTCCTGCTGTTTGACCTTGAAGGAACAAATACAAAGTGGTTGAATCTTTGGATAAGGTAGTTGGACCATAGAAATGCCCTTGAGGGATTCCCGCTTGGGTTCCAAAGATCGCAGAAGCATGTTTTTTATTCCACTTTCCCAACTCGGTGAGTACATAGCGTTGTTCCGAAGGAATGGTACCATCCTCTCGAGGACCAATA
>JAFMES010000104.1 GCA_017856605.1 Chitinophagaceae bacterium | reverse complement strand
TGGAATCAAACCCGGCATCAGCTCCCAATTTCATTTTGAGGCGGGAATTATTGTTTCGAATTGCTCCTAGATGAAACTGCTGTGTCCACCCTTTTTCGTGGTAGCATTTACACAGCGAAGTAAGAACGTGAAATATAAAGGCATCGGGATCTGAAAAGGGTTTTGCCCCACCAGAAACGAGATACTGCTTGAACTCGGCCTCTAGCGATGAAGTGAATGGTCGGTGTTGGGGAACTTGTATGAGTCCATGATCTGAAATTCGGCAACCAATGGAATGGAAAAAATCGATTCGGGATTGCAATGCCGACAAAAGCGAGTCCATATCGACTATGGCAACGCCAGACACTTCTCCTAATCGCTGCAAATAAGCAATATGAGCGGCAGGATCCTGAATGGCAAATGATTTATCAGGACGGAACGAAGGAGCAACTCCAATTGAACACGATGCATCTGCTTTGATCTGTTGATGATACCGAAGATCATCACAGGGATCATCGGTTGAACAGAGGTAAACTACATTATAACTTTTGAGGAGATCACGGGCATCATGTCGACCATCATTGAGCTGCGCATTCCCGTCTGCATAAATTGAAGCCGCTGATTCAGTATTCAGGTACCGCGTGATACCAAAACTGTTTTTTAATTCCAGATAGGTCCAGTGAAACAACGGATTTCTAACCGTCTGTGGCACAGTCGCAGCCCAGGCTTTGAATTTATCTTCATCAGAGGATGCACCAGTAATGGCATCTTCTGAAATTCCCACTGCACGCATGGCCCTCCATTTATAATGGTCTTCGCTCAGCCAAATACGGGTCATGTTTTCAAAACGCCTGTTCGTTGCAATCTCTTGCGGGGATAAATGCGAATGATAATCGATAATGGGCTGATGGGCCGCATAATCGAAGTATAATTTTTCCGCCAATGGAGATTGAAGCAGAAACGAGTCGTTTAAAAAGAAGGATGAAGACATGATGTATTGTTTAAGATTGCATGGATTCGCGAATGGTGAGTTCATTTTTTAATACGATAATATCATTTGCAGCTGCATAAGACTTCTTCTCAATCATTTTCAGTAACAGAGTTGCAGCTTCCTTTCCCATGTTGAACGCAGGCTGAGAAATGGTGGAGAGCGGGGGACTCAATAATGCTGCAGTTCTCAAATTGGTCATTCCAATCACTTTCAGGTCGCGCGGAATATTCACTTTCAAATCCTTACATACCTGATACAAACTGATGGCAAATTTTTCAATCGAGGCAAAGACTCCATCGGGACGTTTTTTTGAAATGAACAGTTTTCGAAGTATTGAATAATTATAGTCCATGTCGTCACTGCACTTTACAACCATATCGTCGGTAAACGAAATGCCAGCATGTGCAATAGCGGCTTGAAATCCTCGGATACGCTCCATATTGGTGAACAGCGGCTCAGTTGTTGAGAAAAAGATGGGGCGCTTGCATCCTGCCTTAATCAAACGAAGCGTGGCATCGAAGGTGCAGTCGTAATTATTGGAGATGACTTTTGGAAATTGTAGCAAATCCGGCACACGATCGAAAAACACCATAGGTAATTTGGTGTTTTCATAAAATTCCTGAAAATGACCATAGCCCTCTTTACCGGAACTGACCGAGATGATTAATCCGGATATGAGTCCATTTTCCAAATGTTCCAGCAAAGCTTTTTCTCTTTCAAGACTTTCATGCGTAAGGTAAATGAACGTATCATAGTTCTTAGCCATGGTAATGCTTTCGATACCGTCTACAACCAAAGAGAAAAAATTGTTAACGATATCTGGAATGATGATAGCGATCTGTTTGCCTTTTTTCTTTCGCAGGTTACTGGCGAATGGATTGGGCTTGTACTTGTACTTTTTCGCCAATTCAATTACACGCTTTTTGGTGATTGCGCTGATTTCATGGCTATCGCCCAAGGCCTTGGATACGGTTGAGACGGAGAGTCCCAACTCCTTGGCCAGTTGTATCATATTTATCCCCTTCATTCTTCTGCAGGAGTAAGTTTAGGGTTGAGGAAATGAATGATGATCCAGGCCAATAAGTAAGAGCAACTGCAGATCGCAAAAATGATGTTGTACCCTACGTTGATATTTCCAGCCAATTTGGTACTCTCTAAAATGTTACCAATGAACAATGGGAATAAGATCCCCCCTACTGAGCCGGCCATACCGCCAATACCAATCACAGAGCTCACGTCTTTGTTCTTAAACATATCAGTTACCACCGAATAAATATTAGCACTCCAGGCCTGATGAGATGCTGCGGCAATGCTGATGAAGGCAACCACTACCCACATATTGGGTGCAAAGCGAACCAGGAAAATCGGAAATACCATCAGCGCAAATACAAGCAACGATGTTTTTCTAGCCCTGAAAATGGGATAGCCTTTGCGGATCATCCATGAGGATAACCAACCGCCGCCTATGCTTCCCACGGTGGTCATGGTGTAAATCACAATCAATGGAACACTCGGTTTCGTGAGACTGAGGTTGTATTGTGTAGCAAAATAAGATGGGAGCCAAAATAAAAAGAAGTACCAAACCGGATCACTCAAAAACTTTCCGACGATGAATACCCAGGTTTGTTTCATTCCAAATAGTCTACCCCACCCAATCGATGGACCTTGTTGAACAGGAACAACTGAGGCTGTATCTGAATTTATATACGCTATCTCGGCTTGATTGATCTTTTTATGTCGAGAAGGTATTTCATACAACATTACCCAAAATACGAGCCATATGAAACCAATGGCACCAGTAATCACAAACGCCATTTGCCAACCAAAAGCAGCCAATAAGATAGGAACTGCAATTGGAACAATCATAGCCCCTATGTTTGCTCCGGAATTGAAAACGCCCGTGGCCAACGCTCTATCCCGCTTCGGAAACCACTCTGCAACGGCCTTGACAGCTGCAGGAAAATTGCCTGATTCACCCAAGCCCAATAAAACCCTTACCCCGATGAAACCCATTGTAGATCGTACAGCGGCATGTAGGATGGCTGCTATACTCCAAACAACAATGATAATGGAATACCCCAGCTTGGAGCCGATTTTATCGATGATGCGACCAAAAATCAGCAATCCAAAAGCATAAGAAGCCGTAAAAGCCATCACAATCTTAGAATAATCTTTTTCGGTCCAATTGAACACTTGTTCAAGAGTGGGCTTTAAGATTCCGATGACATTTCTGTCCAAGTAATTGATGGTAGTGGCAAAGAACAGAAGTGAAACGACAGTCCACCGGTAATTGGTCATTTTTTGAGACATCACAGTTGGTTTTGGCTTGATGTTTCAATATACTCATTTTAGCCAGAAGACAGAACCGAAAAGGCGTTTTCCACTAAAAGGTTTTCGTAATTGCAATAGGAAAATGCGCCTAATTTTTGCGTAAATTACCATCTAAACGATTGCACATTTTCGTATGCGTTCCACCATCATTTTAACCCTGGTTTTCCTTTTATTTTTTGCAGCTAACGGCCATGCTCAGAAGCGCAGCATTCTGATTTATACCAAAAACGGAAAGGGCTACGTGCACGATAATATTGCTTCTGCAGTAGAGGCCCTGAAACAAATCGCTCAACAGGAAAAGTTCAAAGCAATAGTCAGCGAAGATCCAGCTGTATTTACTGAAGAAAATCTAAAAAACTTTTCGATGTTGGTCTTCCCGAGCACCAACAACGATGTTTTTGATACCGATGAGCAGCGCCTTGCTTTTCGTCGTTATATCGAAGCAGGTGGTGGACTAGTTGGCATACACTCCATCACCGGCACAGAACGAAACTGGACCTGGTTCAAAATGTTCATAGGCTGTACCTTTTCATGGCATGCTAATTTTCAAAAATTTACTGTCCGCGTAACCGATCCACAACATCCGTCCATGAAAGGAGTACCGTTGAATTGGGAGCGATCGGATGAATTGTATTTTGGAAAAGAACTTTATCCCGTCACCAATGTGATGATGAGCCATCAGATCAGTACGCTTGATCCAAAACAAAAAGAACTGATCCAAAAAAATGCTGGTACCTACTCAGAGTACTATCCAGCCGCATGGTACAATCGCTTTCAAGGAGGGCATGCATGGATAACCACATTGGGACACAGCAAAGAATCTTATAGCGATCCGGTTTTCGTAAATCACCTTCAACAAGGCATACGATTTGTAGCAGAGGCAACCAAAGGTGTTGACTTTAGTAAATCATATGCACAACACAAAGACGATCCTATTTTAAAATAATCAACTATGTCAAAAAAGCCAATCAACCGCAGAGACTTTATGCGATCTACTGTACAGGCCAGTGTTGCGACTGGAGCTGTATCACTTGGATTCCCAACGATCGTTCCTGCAACTGTATTTACAAAAGATGCTCCCAGTAATCGTATCAATATCGGCGCCATTGGTGTTGGTCGCATTTCACGTGACCACGATATGCTGGAAACGCTCAAATACAGTCACGCGAATATCATGGCGGTATGCGATGTAGACCGCAAGCGCTTAGAGGAAGGAAAAAAATACGTAAACGACCACTATACCAAGGTCACCGGTAAACCATATGATGGCGTGAAGATGTATGATGATCACCGTGAGTTGTTGCAGAATAAAGACATCGATGCTGTTTTGATCTCCACTCCTGATCATTCACACGCCTACCTGGGCATACATGCAGTTGAAGCAGGGAAAGATGTGTATCTGCAAAAGCCGGCTTCACTGACGATTGCAGAAGGAAGGGCATTGAGCAATGCTGTGCACCGCACTGGTCGCATTTTGCAAATCGGAAGTCAGCAACGTTCCTCTTCACAATTTCGTTATGCAGCTGAGCTTGTACGCAATGGAAGAATAGGAGAACTCAAAGAGGTATTTATTGGATTACCCAGTGATCCAGCTGGTGAGGTAGAACCTGAAATGCCAATCCCAAAAACACTCAACTATGATGCCTGGCTGGGTTCAACGCCTTATGTATACTACACAGAGAAGCGTGTGCATCCGCAGAATGATTACAGTCGACCAGGTTGGTTGCGCTGTGAACAATTTGGTGCTGGTATGATTACCGGTTGGGGAACCCATCACGTCGATTCTGCGCATTGGGGAATGGACACCGAGTATACCGGTCCCATTGAGATCTGGGCTAAAGCAGAATTTCCAAAATCAGGTTTATGGGATGTGCACGGATCATTTACTTCACATGGCATCTATGCCAATGGAGTGAAAATGACGATCAGCACGGAACTTCCAAACGGCATAAAGTTTGTTGGAACTGAAGGATGGGTGTTTGTCACCCGTGGTGCCTACAAAGCAAGCCCCAATGAACCAGCAGTGGCCAATCAAAAAGCACTCTCGGCCAGCAATCCCAAGATCATTGAATCGGTGATTGGTCCCAATGAAATCAACCTCTACCGCAGCAACGAACACCACGGCAATTGGCTGGATTGCATTCGTTCTCGCCAACAACCCATTACGCCAGTTGAAGTTGGTCACCGCGGCTGCTCCACATGCCTGATTCATCACTTGGCCATGCGCTTAGGCAGAAAACTGCATTGGGATCCGCTCAACGAACGCTTTATTAATGATGATGAAGCCAATTCATTTTTAAACCGACCACATCGCGCGCCCTATTTGGTCAAGGGTCTTGCTTGATTATGATTATGAAACACCTCATACGAATGATGATCGCCGCACCTCTTTTTGTTTCGGCACAGGAAAAGATCAAATTGATCACATTGGATCCGGGACATTTTCATGCGGCCCTCATCCAGAAATCGATGTATCCTCAAGTCGACCCCACCGTTCATGTCTACGCAGAAGAAGGTCGTGATCTTCAAATGCACCTGGATCGCATCAAGGGATATAACACCCGGGCAACAGATCCAACACAATGGAAAGAAGAGGTCTATACCGGAAAAGATTTCTTTTCTAAAATGATTCAGGGCAAAAAAGGAAATGTGGTGGTGTTGGCAGGGAATAACCGACTGAAGACCGATTACATCCTGGAAGCAGTCAACAACGGGTACCACGTGTTTGCCGATAAGCCCATGGCAATCGACAGTAAAGGGTTTGAGCGATTGCAGGAGGCATTTGATTTGGCTAAGAAAAAAGGAATTCAGCTTTACGATATCATGACCGAACGGTATGAAATCAGTACCATGCTGCAACGCGCCTTTTCCATGCAACCAGCAGTATTTGGACAACTGGAGAAAGGAACACCTGACAATCCAGCCGTGACCAAAGAAAGCGTACATCATATTTATAAATACGTTTCAGGTAGTGTACTCACTCGACCCGCTTGGTTTCTGGATGTCAATCAGCAGGGTCAAGGCATTGTGGATGTTACTACCCACCTGGTGGATCTGGTGCAATGGGAATGTTTTCCTGATAAGGTCATCGACTACAAAAAAGATATTCAACTCCTAAATGCCCGCAGTTGGAATACAGCAATGACGCTTGATGAGTTCACGACTGTCACCAAAGAGAATTCCATCCCCTCTTATCTTCAGTCGGCCGTCGATAAAAACGGACACCTGCTGATAAAATGCAACGGGGAGATCAATTACGCCATCAATGGCGTTCACGCAAAAGTATCGGTGATCTGGAACTATAAGGCCCCCGAAGGAACTGGGGATACTCATTATTCCATCATGCGTGGAACAAAATGCAACCTGATCATTCGACAAGGAAAAGAAGAAAACTACAAACCAACGCTCTACATCGAACCGATCGTTAATGATGCGGCGTTTGCTTCCGCTTTGAACAAGGCACTGACTTCTGTTGCGACTACTTATCCCGGGATTGGGCTTACAAAAAACCAAAAAGGTTGGATAGTAACCATACCCGAAAAATACAACGAGGGACATGAAGCCCATTTTGCGCGGGTGACCGAAAAGTATTTGGAATACCTCCAAAAAAATAACATGCCTGCGTGGGAAGTCCCCAATATGATCACCAAGTACTACATCACCACTTCCGCAAAAGCACTGGCAGAAAAACAATGAGAGCAATCTTCACCTTTGCATTATTGATTGGCATGTGGCAAACGACCACTGCACAAACTACACAAGACATCAGTTCAGGGGCAGTGCGCACCATCTATGATTTGTTGAGGACAGTTCCTGGGATTGAGATTTCACTGACCACCTCCCTAAAAGCACAACCCCAGATTTATGTGCGCGACACGCGCAATATGAAAGGAAAAGTTCCTGCTACCATTGTGCTTGATAAAGCAATTTATGAAGGCGATGTTAGTCTCATCAACGCAATGGATGTTTCAACTATTACTGTTTTAAAAGACGAAGCTGCTGCAGCAGCCTATGGCTCAAGGGGATTTGGAGGCGTTGTAGTGATCACTACCAAAGATGGAAAAAGCTATGTGCCGCCAACAGTGAACCGATTTGAAACATCAGCCTTCCAATACTTCATACTGAAACAGCAACCCATTAAGGTGATTGGCCTCGACGGCAAAGCGATCGCATCGGGTAGGATTGATCGGGAAACCGATACCAGCATTGTAATTAAGAAAAGAGAAATATTGAAAAAAAATATAGAACGCGTAGAAATGATTGTACAATGAGTAAAAAAGAATTACGACAAGCATGGAGATGGTTTGGCCCAAATGATCCTGTTAGTCTGCAGGACGTGAAACAAGCCGGTGCAGTAGGAATCGTAACAGCACTGCATCATGTTCCACACGGAGAAGTGTGGACCTATGAAGAAATCATGGAACGAAAGAACCTCATTGAGACATCGGGACTTACCTGGGATGTT
>JAFMES010000103.1 GCA_017856605.1 Chitinophagaceae bacterium | reverse complement strand
ACGAGTCAACAAAACAAGATCTTGATCATCAACTGGATCCAGATCTACCATTTCTTTGTTGCATTGTTCATTTAGAACACCGTTAATATCATATACATAAGCGATGCCTCCGCTCATTCCTGCTGCAAAATTTCTGCCTACATTTCCAAGGATCACGACTGTTCCTCCAGTCATGTATTCGCACCCGTGATCTCCAACTCCTTCTACAACAGCGGTTGCTCCTGAGTTTCTTACTGAAAATCGTTCACCTGCTTTTCCGCGAATGAATGCTTTTCCAGAAGTAGCCCCATAAAAAGCTACATTACCAATGATGATGTTATCCTCAGGTACGAAGGTGCTTTGTTTATCGGGGTAAACAATCAATTTTGCGCCACTGAGTCCTTTTCCAAAATAATCATTGGCATCACCTTCCAATTCGAGTAAAACACCCTTGGTGTTGAAGGCGCCAAAACTCTGTCCCGCTGTACCACGCAGCTTAATATGGATGGTTTGATCTGGTAAACCCGTTGCACCATACTTGCGTGTGATTTCATTGCTCAACATGGTTCCCGTAGTACGATCCGTATTTTTTACTGTGGATTGAATGAAGACTTTACTGCCTTTCTGCAACGCCGGATCTGCTTGCTCTATTAATTTCCAATCCAGGACATCGGCAATTCCATGATCCTGTTCTTCTGATTTTTTAAGTGATGTGTACGGATCGTGTGGCTCTTTATATAAGATGGGGGACAAATTCAATTTGCTGTATTTCCAATGAGAGATTCCCTCTCTGATTGTTAAGGCATCGGACTGACCAACCATTTCTTCAATGGTTCGATATCCCATGCTTGCCATGATTTCTCGAAGCTCTGCAGTTAGGAACTGAATAAAATTCACTACATACTCGGCGGCTCCATTGAAACGCTTTCTTAATTCTGGATCTTGCGTGGCAACACCAACTGGACAGGTATTGAGGTGGCATTTGCGCATCAAAATACACCCTTCAACTACCAATGCTGCAGTTGCAACTCCCCATTCTTCTGCTCCCAGCAGGGTGGCAATCGCAATATCTTTTCCTGTTTTCATTTGACCGTCTGCTTGCAATACCACTCTTCCTCTTAGTTTATTTCGCACCAAAGTTTGTTGTGCCTCTGCTAATCCAAGTTCCCAAGGCAATCCTGCATGGCGAATGGAACTGACTGGTGAAGCTCCTGTGCCTCCATCATGACCTGAAATCAACACCACATCTGCTTTTGCTTTTGCCACACCTGCTGCGATGGTGCCTACACCAGCTTTTGAAACAAGCTTTACACTGATGCGCGCATTCCGATTGGCATTCTTTAGATCAAATATCAATTGTGCCAGATCTTCTATCGAATAAATATCGTGGTGAGGTGGGGGAGAGATTAAGCCCACTCCTGGAGTAGAATGCCTTACTCGTCCTATCCAATCATCTACTTTGTGACCTGGAAGCTGTCCGCCTTCGCCAGGTTTTGCCCCTTGAGCCATTTTAATCTGCAATTCATCCGCTTCAGTTAAATACTGACTTGTAACGCCAAATCGAGCAGAAGCCACTTGCTTTATCGAGGAACGCATTGAGTCGCCATTTGCCAACGGAGTATAACGGATTTCATCTTCACCGCCTTCTCCGGTATTGCTTTTCCCGCCAAGCCGATTCATGGCTATTGCTAGCGTAGTATGCGCCTCCCAAGAAATTGATCCAAATGACATAGCACCTGTTGCAAATCGCTTGTAAATATTTTCTGCAGGTTCTACTTCTTCAATTGGAATAGCAGTTCGTTTTGGACTGAATTCAAAGAGGCTTCTTAGTGTACAAGCTTTCTCACTCTGGTCGTTCACGAGTTTGGAATATTTCTTGAATAGACCATAATCTCCTGTTCGAGTTGAATGCTGAAGCAGGTGAATCGTTTGTGGGTTGAATAAATGATATTCTCCTTTTCGTTTCCATTGAAAAACTCCACCAACTGGAAGACGATCGACTGGAATACTTTTTCTGCTGAATCCTCTAAGGTGTTTGGTCAATGCCTCTTTGGCAATTTCATCTAACCCCATTCCTTCGATCCTGGAAACTGCGCCTGTAAAATATTTATCAACTACATCCTGATTCAATCCTATGATCTCAAAAATTTGTGCACCTTGATACGATTGCAATGTAGAAATGCCCATTTTAGAGAAGACTTTGAGCAATCCTTCGTTTATGGCTTTGATGTAGTTTTTCTTGAGCTTTTCTACCTCCAGTTCTGTCTTGAGCTTTCCGCTCAGTTTCATATCTCGAATACTGGATAGCGCCAGATAGGGATTGATTGCTGTTGCACCAAAACCGATCAAGCAAGCAAAATGGTGGACTTCCCATACGTCGCCCGCCTCTACAATGATTCCAACCTTTCCTCTGTATCCCTTTCGAATGAGGTGATGATGTATTGCTGCTGTGGAAAGTAAAGATGGTATGGGAGCATGGTCTGAATCAATTGCGCGATCTTGCAAAATCAGTACTTCAAATCCATCTTCAACTGCATCGACGGCATAGCGACAAATGCGGTCCAATGCTTTTTTCAATGCTCCCGGTGAGCCATCTGCTCTAAAATAACATTGCAGCGTTTTTGCCTGGAAAATCCCAGTGTCGATGCTACGGATCTTTTCAAGATCGTGATTAGTCAATACCGGATGTTTCAAGGCAACAGTATGACAACTCAGTGGATCCTCGATTAACATGTTGCCGTTGTTGCCAACGAAGGTGGCAAGAGACATCACCAACCTTTCCCGAATAGGGTCTATGGGTGGATTGGTTACCTGAGCAAAGAGTTGTTTGAAATAGCTGCTTAAGTGTTGCGGCTGATCGCTCAAAATAGCCAAAGGGATATCGGTGCCCATTGATCCAACGGGTTCTTTTCCGTCCAGTGCCATTGGAGCTATGATGGTTTCCAGATCCTCTGTTGAATAACCAAATGACTTTTGGTACTTGAAAACTTGATCGTGTTCCAAATGCGTGAAGGCTACCCTTGGCTCTGGAAGTTCGTTGAGGCGTATTTTATATTTATTCAGCCAATCGCTATACGGTTTTTGATTGCAGATTTGTTCTTTAAGTTCTTTGTCACTTATGATACGGCCTTCTTCCATATTTACAACGAACATCTTGCCGGGTTGAAGTCGACCTTTCTCAATAATCAAAGATGGATCAATAGGCAATACGCCAGTTTCGGAAGCCATAATCACGCGGTCATCAGATGTTACGCAATACCGTGATGGCCTCAGTCCATTTCGGTCTAACGTCGCTCCAATAATTTTACCATCGGTAAATGAGATCGACGCAGGTCCGTCCCATGGCTCCATGATGGAGGCATGAAATTCGTAGAAAGCTTTTTTTACAGGATCCATTTGATCGTCTCCGTCCCAAGCTTCTGGTATCAACATCATCATCACATGGGGCAATGATCTGCCTGTCATCGTGAGCAGTTCAATCATGTTGTCTAGACTTGCAGAATCACTTTGACTTCCACTGATCAGGGGAAGAAGCATCTCCATTTCCTTTTGAGTAAAGTAGGGTGAGGTGAATCCCTTTTCATTTGTTTTGATCCAGTTCAAGTTTCCTTGAAGGGTATTGATTTCACCATTATGGGCAATAAATCGAAATGGTTGTGCAAGTTTCCATGATGGAAACGTATTGGTGGCAAATCGGGAATGCACCAGTCCCAATGCACTGACAATTTTTTTATTGCTTAAATCCGGGTAGTATTGACGGACCTGAAGACTCGTGAGCTGGCCTTTATACACCACTACTTTATATGAAAGAGAAGCAATGTAAAAACCTACGGCATCTTTTTTTATCGAATTATTGATTAGGTTGCTTGCATAGTTTCTGAGTACAAAAAGCTTGCGCTCAAAACTCATCGGGTCTGTTACGTGATCGGGACAGGCTATAAAAACTTGCTCAATTTCAGGTTCTACCGATCTGGCTGTATATCCAATTCCATCTGGATTGACGGGAACTTTTCTCCAGGCTAAAATTTCTAAACCCAATTCCTCTGCTGTATGAACAAAGAGCTCTCTGCATTCCTCTCTTGATCGCACATCTTTTGGAAAGAAAACAACGCCTACTCCATACTTTCCAAAAGCGGGGAGATGTACTCCTAACTTAAGACACTCATCGAAAAAAAATGCATGGGGTGTTTGTATCAATATACCCGCACCATCTCCAGTATTGCTTTCACATCCACAAGCACCCCTGTGCTCCATATTCTCCAGAACCGTAAGTGCATCTGAAATAATCTGGTGACTTTTATTGCCCTTGATATTGGCAACAAAACCGATGCCACAGGCATCCCTCTCAAATTCCGGGCGGTACAAACCCTTGTTACTTGTCATACACAAGATAATTTTTGAAAATATTCAACAAATTCTCCAAATAATGGAAGAAAATCTAAAACATTGGCAAGCACCCGTTTGAAAGTACAAAAGCTTACCGATTTAAACGAAAAAAACGGCAAAAAATAACTCCAAAGTTTTCAACGGCAGTTATTCGGCATAACTGCTGACCGGTTCACAGGTGCAAATGAGATTGCGGTCGCCATGAGTATTATTCACTCTCGCAACACTTGGCCAAAACTTGTTCTGCTTCAGATAGCCGATGGGAAACGCCGCCTCTTCGCGGGAATAGGGGCGGTCCCATGAATTGGAGCATACATTTTTTTGGGTGTGTGGAGCTCTTTTCAAAACGTTGTCTTTTTTATCGCAATTGCCCTCCTCAATTAATTGAATTTCTTTTCGGATAGAGACGAGGGCGTCGCAGAACCGGTCCAATTCATTTTTGTCTTCACTTTCCGTTGGTTCTATCATAATGGTTCCTGCCACAGGAAAGCTCATGGTTGGGGCATGAAATCCGTAATCCATCAATCGTTTTGCCACATCTTCTGCTTCAATGTCGGCTGACTTTTTAAATGGACGCAAATCAACAATGAATTCGTGTGCACAGGTATTGTTGTTTCCCAAGTAAAGAACATCATAATGTCCTTGAAGACGCGCACGCATGTAGTTGGCATTCAGAATTGCATATTCAGTAGCTGCTTTCAGTCCATTGCTTCCCAACATTCGGATGTATGCGTAACTGATCAATAAAATACTTGCACTTCCGTAAGGGGCTGCACTAACTGCAGTATTGCCTTTTTGCAGATCGAGTGATCCTCCGCTAAAATACGTGTGACCTGGTAAAAAAGGAGCTAAGTGCGATTTTACGCAAATGGGTCCCATGCCAGGACCTCCGCCGCCGTGGGGGATGGCAAATGTTTTATGCAGATTGAGATGACAGACATCTGCTCCAATCAAACCCGGTGCAGTCAATCCAACCTGCGCATTCATGTTAGCGCCATCCATATAAACTTGACCACCAAAAGCATGTATGATGTCAGTAATTTCTTTTACGGTTTCTTCATAGACTCCATAGGTACTGGGATAGGTGATCATGATTCCTGCCAATGCATCTTTGTTTTGCTCAGCTTTTTCTTTGAGATCATCCAAGTCGATGTACCCATTGTCCAGTGCTTTTACCACGACTACTTTCATTCCTGCCATCACTGCCGAAGCCGGGTTCGTTCCGTGGGCAGAAATAGGAATCAACATAATGTTTCTATGCTGGTCCCCTCTAGAATGATGGTAACCGCGAATGGCCAGTAAACCGGCATACTCTCCCTGTGCGCCACTATTGGGTTGCAGGCTGCATGCATCAAATTGAGTGACTGAGCACAGGTATGTTGAAAGCTGTTGAATGATGTATTGATAGCCTTTGGTTTGGCTGGAAGGTGCAAAAGGATGAATGCTGTTCCAAGATGGCCAACTCAACGGAATCATTTCTGAAGCGGCATTCAATTTCATCGTACAGCTACCCAGTGAAATCATTGAGGTATTAAGCGATAAATCCTTATTCTCCAGCATTTTGATGTAACGCATCATTTTGCTTTCGCTATGATAGCTGTTGAATACTGATTGTTGTAAGAATGGACTGGTCCGTGTTAGCGCAGTCGGAATATTTGCTAAATAGGCATCATCTTCTATTTCCAATGTTGCAGTTGTTCCCTCGTTGAAGCAACGAAGGATATCCAATACATCACTAACCGAAGTAGTTTCATCCAAGCTGATGCCTAGGGTATGAGCATTGATTTTTCTGAAATTGATTTTTTTCTTTTCAGCACGCTCAATGATGGAATCTGCTTGATCGGTAGCGATGGCGATGGTATCAAAGAAATTGCGACTAATTACCTTCCAACCGGATTGTATCAACTTCTCTGAAAGCTTGCTGGTAAGCAGGGTTGTACGGGTAGCAATTTTTTTTAGTCCCTCTGGCCCATGATAAACTGCATACATTGCCGCCATATTGGCTAGTAGTGCTTGCGCTGTACAAATATTGGAAGTTGCTTTTTCTCGTTTGATGTGTTGCTCTCTAGTCTGTAACGCCATGCGCAAAGCACGATTGCCATCGGCATCTATGCTGATTCCAATGATTCGACCTGGCATGTTTCGTTTGAACTCGTCTTTAGCTGCAAAAAATGCCGCATGCGGTCCCCCATATCCCAATGGTACACCAAAACGTTGTGCTGAACCGCAAGCTACATCTGCTCCAAGTTCTCCTGGTGGAGTGAGTAAGGTTAGAGCAAGCAGATCACTGGTCACAACAACATATCCACCAATTTCATGCACCTGTTGTATGAATCCACGTGGATCCACAAGCTCACCAATGTTATTGGGGTACTGCACCAATGCACCAAAAAACGTGCTATCCAATTTTGCATTTTCCAGATTACCGGTAACAATTTCAATGCCTATCGGAAGTGCCCGGGTAATCAGCAAATCCAATGTTTGTGGAAAGCAGTGCTGGTCGACAAAAAACTTATTTCGTTCAATATGATCTTGTCTGTTTAGTGCATTAAAGAACATGGTCATGGCTTCCGCAGCTGCTGTTGCTTCATCGAGCAAAGAAGCATTGGCAATTGGAAGGCCTGTCAATTCGCAGACCATGGTCTGAAAATTCAATAAACTTTCTAATCTTCCTTGGGCAATTTCTGCCTGATAGGGGGTGTATTGTGTATACCAACCTGGGTTTTCAAAAATCGTTCTGAGAATTACGCTGGGGGTATGTGTACCATAATAACCTTGTCCAATGTAGTTTTTAGCTATCGAGTTCATCGCACCCACTTCTTGCACGTGTTGCAGATACGCTGCTTCAGAAATCGGCGGTGGGACTTCCAATGCACCCTCCATTTTGATTCCATGTGGTACAGTCTGGTTCACCAGTTCATCCAAGGATTCTACCCCAATGGTTTTCAGCATTTCAGCGAGTTCGGAGTTGCTGGGACCAATATGCCTGCCCTTGAATTCATTATCTTGTTGCTCGAGAAGATTCATGCGTATAGGTTTTGTAAAAATTCCCTTTTTTAAAGTGGGATCAAATTGGAGTGCAAATCTACTTTGTTGGTATCATTATTTGTAGATTTTGTAGATACTCACAGCCGAATGTGGATTAATTGGTGAAACAACAGCATATCAAAACAAAGGGTAATTTTATGCCATGAATAACCACCTGGATAACAATTGGGAAAAACGCTCTGCTGAACGGTCGAAGGTTTATGCCAAGTACCTGAAAAAGGTCAATCAGTCCGCCGCCATTCGGCTATTGCCTGACCTGCATGATGAAACGTTTCAGCAGGTGAATTGCCTGGACTGTGGCAATTGTTGTAAAGGGTATTCTCCAAGGTTCAAAACCCCCGATATTAAACGAATC
>JAFMES010000102.1 GCA_017856605.1 Chitinophagaceae bacterium | reverse complement strand
TTTCCATTCTGAGAGAAGGTCTTTTTGTATGAGTTGGTTCAGCTTGTCTATGGTATGTCCACTCGATTGCCCTAGCAGCTTTATCAAATCGTATTGATCTTTAGCAAGTAGTTGCAGCATGAAGTGATTTGTTTTCTCAACGAGCTCCAGCGTTTTTGTTCCTTTGTATACGCCCACAGCCATGCGTTTGGGTTCCATGCTCGCCCCCATGACGTAGGTACAGATGTGCATATTATATGCATTTCCATATTTAGTACTGATGCTGTATACGGGGAGATCAGTCCTGTTCCAGGGTCTTTTCATTTTCAAGGTCGATTGAATGAAGAAATTGATTCGCTGAATGGAGCAGGAATTGCTTTCTGCTTTCATCCATTTTATCGAATGTATTGATGAGCATTCCCATTCGGGGATTGCTTTTAAAAAAGTTTCGTTGTTTGTCCATGAACCTCCAAAACAGACCATCCCAGATATCGTTCCAGGCATTCGACACATCGGATGACACCTCTTTTTTATAGTCGCTCATTTTTATAATATAATTACTTCCGCAGATATAGGGTTTAGTCGTCATAATGCCTGCATCGGCAAACTGGGTCATTCCATAGACGTTAGGGACCATAACCCAATCGTATGCATCAATGAATAGCTCCATGAACCACTGATAGACTTCATCGGGATTGAATTCGCAGAGTAAAAAGAAGTTACCCAGAACCATCAAGCGTTCGATGTGGTGTGCGTATCCCGTTTTTTGAATTTTACGGATGGTGTGATCGATGGGGACTATACCGGTTGTTCCGGAATAGAAACTCTTCGGTATTTTTCTATGAAATCCCCAAAAATTTCGTGTGCGTTGCTCGCACCCTTTTTTTCTGTACACCAGGGAAATGAATTCCCGCCAACCTATTACTTGTCGCAAGTACCCCTCCAGGGAATTCATTGGAATATGCTGCTTTGAGGAATAAGCAAGTACTGCATCGATTAGTTCTTGTGGTGTGATAAGTCCCACATTGATCATGGGAGAAAGCACACTGTGACAGAGGAAGGATTGATTTTGGATGATCGCGTCTTCGTAGTCGCCAAAAAGCTGAAATCGTTTTTCAAGAAAATCATTCAATAACCGTAAGGCCTGTTCTCTGGTCCAGCCCCAGTATATCGGATTCTTTTTGTCTGGAAGTTGACCTGGGTTATGTGAAAAATACTTTTCTACATAGGCGTGGGCTTCCTTGAGCCACTGATCTTCAGCCAACATGGGTATGGAAGGAGGGGTAAATCCTTTTGGTGCTTTTTTTCGATTTTCAGCATCATAGGTCCATTTCCCTCCAACAGGGCGATGCTGTTCATCCGTTAAGATGTTGAGTCGCTTGCGTTGAAGGACGTAGAAGTCGGTTTGATGGAAATGCGATTTATTCTGAGACCAGGTCTCTATCCAATCCGGAGGGGTGATGAAATCCGGAGCCGATATCCAATGCACGTCGATTGTGTGCTGGCGACACCCTCTTCTGGTTCTGCGTTCCAATAAGTAATCGCACGGGTCTGCCACGTGCAGTTTTTGGATACCTTTTTCTGCAAGACCAGCAATAACAGAACATATGGATGTGGATTGACCTGCGGATTCGATATAATGCACGGTAAATCCTTTTTTAATCAGTTCGTGTTGGTACGCTTTCATGGATGCCCGATGCAAAAGGATTTTTTGCTTATGGAATGCAAATTGAGTAAAGAAGAGTTCTTCTTCGATAAGGTAAACTGGAATGTTCTTTTCCAGGGCAGGATGATGGTTGAACAGTTGATGGGGAAATATTAGTGAGGCGGAACGCATTGCAAATCAACAAAATTCATTTCTAAATGTTTTGGATCTAAAAGGGTTCTATGGAAAAGTTAAGTGGAAAGAAAATTGTAGTTGCAGGGGCAACTGGGGGTATAGGCCGACAGCTCGTGAAGTTGTTGCACCAAGGGGGAGCACAGTTATTTGTAACGGGTAGGAATCAGCAGAAATTAGACGAATTGGTGCATTCGCTTGGCATTTCCCCATCTCAATCAATGGCGGTGGACCTGAAATCTGAATCCGAAGTTGCAGCATTGCAGCAGCAGGTCGCAACTCAGTTGGGGACTCCAGATATTCTAGTCAACCTGGCAGGCATTGGAATCATTAAATCCTTTGAGCAATTGTCAGTTGAGGACTTTCGTTCTTCTTTGGATACAAATTTAGTAGGCGCATTTTTATTGGTTCGCTCTTTCATACCCGCTATGAAAGAGGCTAAAAAAGGATTGATCATCAACGTCCCCGGCGTGTTGGGTAAAGTTCCAATGGCAGGTGCTGCAGCCTACTCTGCCAGCAAATATGGAATTGTAGGAATGATGCAAAGCTTGAGGGAAGAGTTAAAACGGACGGAAATTCGAATTACGAACTTGTTTTTAGGAGGTGTTGATTCTCCATTTTGGGACACGATTGATCTTAAGGTGCAAAAGGAGAGGATGATTCGCGAAGAAGAGGCTGCACGATCCATTTGGTTTTTATGCCAACAGCCTGCAAGTGGGGTGGTCAGCGAAATGGTGTTGCAGCCATTCAATCATCAGGCCATCTGATTACAGCATTGTTCCTTTTAGGAAAAGGTAGGCGCAATTGAAGTAGATGATTACTCCTGTAACATCTACGAGGGTTGCGACAAATGGAGCAGAAGAAACTGCAGGGTCTGCCCCAAGCTTTTTTAATGCAATGGGCAGCATTGACCCGGACAAGGTGCCGAAGATTACAACTCCTATTAGCGAGACACCGACTACTGTTGCAATGAGCACATAGTGTGCACCGTATACTTCTGGGAAAATTTGCGACCACAACACAACCCGTAAAAATCCAATGATTCCCAACACAGTCCCCAGCAGCAATCCCGATATCAATTCGCGTCTCATGACATTCCACCAGTCGGTTAATGTGACTTCACCAACTGTCAACGCTTGTATGATCAAGGAAGATGCCTGTGAACCTGTATTGCCGCCGCTGGAGATGATCAATGGTATAAAAAGGGAAAGAACCAGTGCTTTATCCAATGCCAGTTCGTAATTGGCCATTGCAGTGGCGGTGAGCATTTCTCCGATGAAGAGCACCACAAGCCAACCCACTCGTTTTTTGAATAATTTAAAAATCGAAATTTCCAGGTAAGGCTCTTCCAGTGCTTCGGTACCACCCATTTTCTGCATGTCTTCACTGAACTCCTCGTTGGCTACCCAGAGGACGTCATCAATGGTGACGATACCCAGCAGAATATTATTGTTATCTACCACCGGAAGTGCAACGCGGTTATTCATCCTGAATACCTGGTTGGCTTTTTCCTGATCATCGTATACGTTCAATTCGATGTAACGCCCATCAGTCAGTTCACTAACCAAACGCTCTGGTGGTGAAAGAAGGAATTCCCTTATTCGAACGTCATCGATGAGTTGTCCTTGGTCATTGATGACATAAATCACATCAATGGTTTCAGAATCCTTGCCTACTTCTCTGATGTGTTCCAATACCTCTGCGATGGTCCAATCCGATTGAACAGCGATATAGTCGGGCGTCATCAGTCGCCCCACACTATCCTCTGGATAACCCAAAAGAGATAGGGTAATTTTCCGTTCTTCCGGATTAAGGAGTTTGATCAATTCCCGGACCACTTTCGTAGGCAGTTCTTCCAGAAACGAGGTCCGGTCGTCTGCAGGCAACTCGTTGAGTAATGCCGCTGTTTTCAGAGGTTGTAATTCCTGAATAATTGACTTTTGGGTACCGAGTTCAAGGATCTTGAAGGTGCTGGCAGCTCGATGCACCGAGAGGGCGCCAATGATTTCTGTCGCCAACGACTCATTTTCTTCGATGAGGTGAGCTACATCACTGATATTTTGGTCATCCAGGTAGTCATGCAATGCCACCTGGTTGCCTTCCTCACGCAAGGAGAGGAATTTTTCCAAGATGGAAATATGATCGATTACCTGAGTCATTGGCCTAATTTTTGCAAAAATAGCCATAGTTTCCAAGCCCGCAATATTAACTTCCGATGCTTCATTGTAGCTTTGCAGAAACGAATCAGCATGTCGCGACAAGACCTTTTTGAATCTCCCGATTATTTTGCGATGGATGAGTTGCTCACGGAAGAACACCTCATGATCCGCAAGGCTGTACGCGATTATGTGAAGCAATCCATTTCTCCGATCATTGAATCTTCTGCCCAGCAGGCCACTTTTCCTCAGCAGATTGTCCGCGAAATGGGCGCACTCGGATGTTTTGGTCCCACCATCCCTGTCCAATACGGAGGGGGCGGACTAGATCACATCAGTTATGGACTGATGATGCAGGAATTGGAGCGGGGCGATAGTGGGGTGAGATCGACTGCCAGCGTGCAGGGCTCGTTGGTAATGTATCCTATTTATAAGTACGGAAGCGAGCAACAGCGCAATACGTATCTACCCAAATTGGCGAGTGGAGAATGGCTGGGATGTTTTGGATTAACCGAAGCAGATCACGGAAGTAATCCTGCCGGTATGTTAACGCGTATTACGGATAAAGGCGACCATTACCTTCTGAATGGAAGTAAAATGTGGATCAGCAATGCGCCATTCTCGGATGTTGCAGTTGTATGGGCCAAAAACGATGCAAATGAAATTGTTGGTGTAATTGTGGAGAAAGGAATGAAAGGATTCACAACACCAGAAATCCATGGCAAGTGGAGTCTTCGTGCTTCTGCCACGGGTGAATTGGTGTTTGAAGATGTAAAACTGCCTAAAGAGAATCTTTTGCCAGGCATCAAAGGATTAAAAGGTCCTCTTTCCTGCTTAACCAAAGCTCGATTTGGAATTGCATGGGGAGCATTGGGACTCGCCATGGATTGTTATGATACCGCATTGCGCTATTCAAAAGAACGCACCCAATTTGGAAAACCCATTGGAGCATTTCAGTTGCAGCAACGTAAGTTGGCCGAGATGCTCACAGAGATAACCAAGGCACAGCTGTTGAATTGGCGACTATCGGTGTTGATGGATCAGGGTAAAGCAACGCCTGCTCAGGTCAGTATGGCCAAGCGTAATTCCTGTGCAATCGCACAAGATATTTGCCGCGATGCCCGACAACTACTTGGCGGCATGGGCATCACGGATGAATACCCAGTAATGCGTCACATGATGAATTTGGAAAGTGTGATCACCTATGAAGGAACACACGATATACATTTACTGATCACCGGTATGGATATTACCGGATTCAATGCATTTGCTTGATGGCAGACCGACCAACCATCATCTATCTATGGGGATTCATGGGTTCTGGTAAATCGTTTTTAGGAAAACAATTGGCAAGTGCCCTGCATATTCCGTTTGTTGATTTGGATGAATACATCGAAAATCATCATAAGAAAACCATTGCAGAAATTTTTGATGAGGTAGGGGAGCAGGCGTTTAGAAAATGGGAAACAGATGCACTGCATGAATGTTCCAAGGTGCTTTTAAGCTATACTGAAAAAGGTAGGGCGGGATTGAATTATGCAGGAGTAGTTTCTTGTGGTGGAGGAACTCCTTGTTTTCATGACAATATACATTTTATGAAAGCACAGGGAAGAACAGTGTGGTTGAATCCACCATTAGACGTGTTGGTATTGCGTCTACAGAAAGAGCGTGCCCATCGGCCTTTGATAGCAGATATTACTCCAGATACACTCACAGAATTTATTTCTGAACGACTGAATCAGCGCAGTCCATATTACCGGCAAGCGGACTTGATCATTTCCCCTGCTGAGCATGTTGATGAAATTTTAAATGGTTTGTGATGCATAGAACATATATGAGATTAGGGTCACTGCTTATGGCATGTGCTGTATTGCTTGGTGCATTTGGTGCTCATCGGTTGAAGGCCTTGGTCGATGAAAAATCGATAGAGACCTACCAAACAGGGGTGCTCTACCATATGGTGCATGCATTGGCGATCATTATAGCAGCCCATGTGTATAGGAAATATAATAATAGACGAATGCATGCCGCTATCCTTTTGTTTATCTCAGGAATTGTATGTTTTTCAGGATCGTTGTATGCTATTGTAATTGCGCGAGTAAGTGACTTTAGTTTTCCATCTTTGTTCAACTTGATTACACCGTTGGGAGGATTATTATTTGTTGCAGGATGGATTTTTTTATTCTTAGGAATTCCGACTGAAAAACAGAACGATAAGTTGAGCAAAGAGTCGGAATGACCACAATAATGTTTACATTTGGGAAACGACTGCGTACGGTCGTTTCACTTTGTCCATGGCCAACCGATTGAAACCTTCCAAGCATCAGATTGATGAGGAGGTAATGATGGAAGACAAAGAGGAATCTGTTGAGATCAGATCCCTCATTCGTGATGAAAGGACCCATAAGATCCTGGGGCTTTCTTTGCTTTTTATCGCCCTTTTTCTTTTCATCGCTTTTACCTCTTACTTGTTCACATGGACTGAAGATCAGGATAAAATCAGAAACATTGGTATTCGGGTCCTCATGCCCAATGAGTTGGAAATCAGCAATCAACTGGGTAGCCTAGGGGCTTACATCGCCTTTGTTTTTTTTGAATACGGATTTGGTATTGCCTCATACCTGTTTTGTTCTCTGCTAGTAGTTGTAGGCGTGAATGTATTATATGGTCGTTCTGTCTTTTCCGTTGTAAGAAATATCCGTTACCTCTTGATGGGTTTGCTGGTCATCAGCGTGAGTGCATCTTTCTTTTTTCCTCGAGCTCCTTTTCACTGGGGTGGAGCGGTAGGTGATCTGATAGCTCAATGGATGACGGGGGTGATGGGTTGGTGGGGAACGCTGGCAATTATACTGCTCTCTTTATCTTCCTATTTCATCTGGAGGTTCAATCCGGTGCTGAACTGGCCGTTTGATAAAAAGCAAAAGGAAAAAGCGGCGGCGATTGAAGCAGTAGAAAATGAAGTTGCAATTGTTCCAGAAGAGTTGCAGCCTAGGGTGGATTTAACTTCTGGGAACACGCTAAAGGAATCGATACCTGTAGTGCCGCCAGCCCCTGAACCTGTATTGATTCAACCCGAGGAAGTGATTCCCGTTCCAGAGCCTGAGAAAATTGTGATGCCAATTGAAGAGCCAAAACCCAAGCCCGAACCGATAAAAAATAAATCAGATGAAGATCTGGCCTTGGAGATTAAACCAGCAGCAAAAGAGGAGGCACCGCCTACAAAAGCCTCAGTGTTATCGTCCCCTCATTACGATCCAATAGCTGACCTAAAAAGTTATAAGTATCCTTCGCTCGACTTGCTTGCTCAGCATTCTGGTGAAAAAATTGTGATGGATCAGAACGAGCTTGAGGCAAATAAAAATCAGATCATCAATACGCTTAAGAATTACGATATCGATATTCAAAAAGTATTTGCCACCATTGGGCCTACAGTTACCTTGTATGAAATTGTTCCAGCTGCGGGTGTCCGTATTTCCCGGATCAAAAATCTGGAGGACGACATTGCGTTGAGTTTATCTGCGTTGGGTATACGGATCATAGCACCCATTCCCGGAAAGGGCACCATTGGTATTGAAGTTCCTAACGTTAAAAAAAGTGTGGTCGGAATGCGTTCGTTACTTGCTTCTGATAAATTTCAGAAGAACGATTATGCGTTGCCAATTGCACTAGGGAAAAAGATTGATAATGAGAATTTCATTGTCGATTTGGCCACCATGCCTCACTTGTTGATGGCCGGTGCCACAGGGCAGGGTAAATCGGTCGGGCTTAATGCAATTCTGGTTTCTTTGTTGTACAAGAAACATCCTTCACAATTGAAGTTTGTTCTGGTTGATCCAAAGAAGGTG
>JAFMES010000101.1 GCA_017856605.1 Chitinophagaceae bacterium | reverse complement strand
GCCAAAAAATTGTTGCTTCCAAATGGGTTTTCGATCCGTCCTAATTGGATAAAATCAATCACGATGAATAAAGTGAAATTTTATCCTGGAGTGAAAGAGGGAATATTTCTATGGAGAAAAGAAGTTTCACTTTCAACGCAATCGAACCTAATCGATAAAAATAAATTGAATATATATATTCGTCCCGAGCCAGCTACAGCGCAATATTATCAAGGTGAACTGAATTTTTTAGATGACTTCATAGAGAAGCTTCAGGTTGTTCATCAAGTAACAATTTTAGTCCGTTCCGAGGAACAACGAAAACATTTTACTTCTGAACGCTTTATGCATTGCCATCTTCCAAATCGTACATTGACAATAGATTCAATCATCGGATCGTGCGATTTGTTTATAGGTGCGGGAGGTTCTATGACAAGAGAAATGGCCATATTGGGTATCCCGACTATTTCTGTTTATCAAGACAAGCTACTTGGCGTTGATAAAAAACTCATAGATGCGAATGCAATGATTCATGTCCCAAAATTGACCATTCCACTTTTCAATCAATACGTCTCTCAACTGAATGGAAAGCGAAGTAGCGTTCTGTTGAATCAAGGAAAGTCCGCATACAACCTTTTTCTCTCTGAAATAAACAAGTTAAAATAAGCCTATGAAACGCATTGCAGTAATTGGAGCTGGTAAAATGGGGATATCCCACTGCTCAATCTTGGGGGCAAACCGTAAAGTAGAAATAGTTGGTATCGCAGATACTACACCTTTGATTCAAGATGTTTTGAAAAAACATACCCCCTTTCCTGTCTTCTCAGATTATCGAAATCTTATAGATCAACAAAAGCCTGATGCTGCGGTTGTTTCTGTACCTACATTGTATCATGATAAAATTGTATCTGACCTTCTGGATAGACGGATACATGTATTTGTAGAAAAGCCTTTTGTTTTGAAGGCCATACAAGGTGCTCGTCTTATTTCAAAAGCCGATGCATTTCACCTTATTAATCAAGTAGGCTATCATTGCAGATTTATAGCGACATTTCAAGAAGCTCATCGAATTATTTCATCAGGACTACTAGGGGAGCTTTTTCAATTTTCCGGTAGTGTGATCGGGAATGTTTTCAATCAACATAGAAAAGGAAATTGGCGTTCAGATCCTGTCCAAGGCGGTTGTATACTTGATTATTCATCCCATCTGATTGATCTGGTTCATTTCTTAATCGATGACATAGAAAAAATTCATCACGCTGAACTTTTATCACTTTATGGTAAAGACGTTGAAGATGTTATGACTGCAATTGTAAGCAGCAAAAAAGGGATACGGGGAACACTATATGTGAATTGGAGTGATCCAACCATACGTAAAATGAACATTTCTATGACTGTCATGGGATCAAAAGGAAAGCTCATCGTTGATGGAACAGAGCTGAAATTGTATCTGCGTTCAAAGCCTGATGACAATCACTATTCTTCCGGATGGAACCTTCGAAGTATTGATAAACTCACATCATCGCCAGAGTTCTATCTGCGCGGAGAGGAATATTCATTACAAATGGATCATTTTATCGAACACCTTTATTCAGGGGGTAAGGGACAAACAAACACGTTCCTTAGTGCAATCAAAACAGATTATGTCATCGATTCATTAAGACAATATAAAATACACGCAGTATGAATAGAATAATTTTTGGAGACAATCCATTTTTCGGAGTAAATCATATTTCAGACGAGCGTTCAATAAGTCAGTCCATACGATTTAGTAAAGATGAAGCTATTGTTGCTACTATACGTTCAGTAATGAATGAAGGCATAAATGTATTCATGTGTACAACTCATGATCGGATGATTGGTATTGTTGAACAAATGAAACAAGATAAAAAATTTGAACAATTATCAATTTATCCTTGTATGCCTTATGCTCATAAATATGCAAATGCAATTACTGAATATGGGGTATTGGGAGCAATGAAACAGTTTATTCCAGGAAACCTATTTCTTTCTTTAGTCAAAGGAGGAATATCCTATTTTTCAAAAGATCATTTTGCATTAATGGAATTAATGATAGATGCAGAAATGAAAATGTTTAAGGGGATGAAGACACCCATAATATTTCTTCAGAATGTAATAGCGGATCTTTTACTTGGACTAAAAATGACTGATTTGTTAAAACACTTTTACGACTATGTGACTAAAAAATATAATGTAGAAGCGGGCTTTATTACAATGAATCTACCCATGATGACAGAGGCGTTGATTTCAGTTGGCATTAATAATCCTATTATATGTTCATCAATAAATGCACAAGGATTCAGAATGTCGGGTGGAAAACAGGAGTATGAGCGTTATTTGGCAAAAGGCCTATCTAGAAATATTGCGATGCAAGTCTTTTCCGGAGGATCATTATCTGCGGCCAGTGCCTTAAAGTACATCTGTTCATTGCCGAACATTGAATCTATTTTGTTCGGATCCTCTTCACTTTCTCATGTAAAAGAAACCGTAAAAATCATTCATCAATATGATTCCGAATTTATACAAGAAAACGCCAGTTATTATTCTAGGGCTTAATTCCGAGACTGAACAGTTGGCAGAATTAATCTCAAAATCTTTTCCAGACAAACGGCCTATTGCTTTTATTGAAAATTCTGATCAAATAGACCAGTTATCGCAACTTCCTGTTTATCGGGATCAACGCAAGGCAATTTATTGGGCTATACGGTTAGGTGTTAAACATTTCTTCACACTGAAAGATCCCTCGTCTTCTTCTCTTTTACATGAAATCAAATCTTTATCACCATCTTATTGCATTCGCTTAACTTATATCAAAGATGGCAATGTTCAATTGGCTCAACGCTATCCACTGGATGATCCATATAATTTAATCATAAAAAGATCATTCGATATCGTTTTCAGCCTTGGTGTAATTGTTTTTTTATTATCGTGGTTATATCCAATTTTAGCACTATTAATTAAGCTCGAATCGAAAGGATCTATTTTATTTCGTCAGTGTAGATCTGGTTATAATGGTGAGCCATTTGACTGCTTCAAATTTAGAACGATGAAACTGAATAAAAGTGCTAATAAAGAGCAAGCCAAACGAAACGATACGCGTATTACACGCATTGGAAAGTTTCTACGTAAGACTAGTCTTGATGAATTGCCTCAATTCATAAATGTATTGCGTGGAGAAATGAGCGTGGTTGGTCCACGTCCACATATGATGAAACACACCTATGAATACAGTTCAAAAATTGATCACTATATGAATAGGCATTATGTGTATCCTGGTGTAACAGGTTGGTCGCAGGCAAATGGGTGGAGGGGTGAAATAACAAACAACGACCAACTTCACAGGAGAATTCAGGGAGATATTTGGTACCTGGAAAATTGGTCGTTGATGTTGGATCTAAAAATTATCTGGTATACAATAAAGAAAGTTGTTCAAGGTGATGTGCAAGCCTATTGATTATACAACTCAGATTTTCAAAACCGTGTATGTTTTGCTGTTACTGCCAATTGTTACTCTCACGTAATACGTACCTGGATAGAATGAGTGTCCAAAATAGAATACCGAGTAAATAGATCCACTACTCGAATGAACTGTTTTCCCATTGATATCCTGAACTCGAATATAGACAGGCAGATTTTTACTACTGACATGAGAAACACTCAATTTAAAATAAGCGTTGGAGGGGTTAGGCGAAATACTCACTTTATATCTTACCCAGACCGAAGATGAAAGTGATTCCGTTACCGATATTGACTTAGTTATAATGCACCCATTCGAGTCTTTTATTGAAACTGTATAGGTGCCTGGGTATATAGATGTAAATGTAGCAGAAGACTGATAACTAGTATTGTTTAAACTATAGGTGTAGGGGGAGATGCCTCCTGTTGCGTTGACTGCAATAGTAGTCGATCCGCCTGACGTAGTAATTGTACCTGATGCGAGTGAGGCGGCGATCGCCTTGGGTTCACTGATGGTCATGACTACAGTATCTGCATTTCCTAGTGCGTCTTTAACTATAAATGCATGATATCCTGCTTTTACTGAAAAATTTCCTGTACCAATATAGGGAGGTGTTCCTCCGGTTCCAGCGATGGCAACTTGGGATATCCCGTCGAAGCATAAGATGGAGTCTGCTTTACCCGATGCAATCAGAGGGGATTGAACAATTTTACTTTCTATACCAGTAGATTCTAATGCACCAGCATCCGGTTTTCCAATGATGGGTTGTCCGTTATAATCCACAGTATAACCTAAGTTTATACCAAAGTCAATGGTTGGAGATCCGGCAGCTGGAGAACTATTCCATGTTATTGGATTTCCTTCAACGGACTGAAAGATCGAAGCACTTGAACTCAGAAGTTCTGTATTGTTTAACGTAATTCCTGGCACACCGGCACTCATGCGGAAAACATTATTTGAGTGCAGCATTTGTCCTGAATTAAACTTTGCGCTTGCAACGTTAACGCCTGAAGAAAGCCAAAATACATTATTGGTGAGAGTTAGCATTCCTGTGGTACCAGTTCCTGCCATCCAGAAAAGAGCATTTGGTTTTGTGTATTGTTTTATGGTCTCGATTATGGTATTATTATGGTATTTGAGATTAGTAACTGTTACAGAAAATGTAGATCCATTTTGATAAACACCAATGATTCCGCAGTTGATGATTTTATTATATGCAATCACAGTATTATCTGATTTCCCATTACTATTGCTTCCAATTTCCAAGAAACCATTGCAGTTTACCGCTTCGTTGTACATGATTGTATTATTATTCATGGCATTACCAAAGAACTCAACAGCACCTCCATCGAATCCGTAATCGTAACTCAGCGCCCAGCATTCGCTGAATTTATTTTTAGTGATGGTATTGTTGGAGCTTCCTATTACCATTGGATTTGCGCCGTAGTCGTCGTCTGGATTTACTGAAGTTGGGGTGTTTCTAACCATTCTTAAGTTGTAAATGGTGTTTCCTGTAATTTCCGTGAAATTGGAGCCATTGGTAACCGATATAGCAACGCCAACACGAGATATATCACAGTTTTTGATACTGCAGTAAGGAGAATTATCAATATTTATGGCATAGCTTACTTTGGCTTGTACGGTACGATCTGTTTCGCTGATGGATCTGTCGATGATCTTCATTCCATCAATAATTATATATTGTCTGTTATAGATATTTATAATGTCTGAAAAAGCATTATTAAATTCCGGAAGTGCACCTGATCCGTAATGTGTAAAAACAATAGGAGCAGTGATTGTGCCTGAGCAACCAATGGTCAATCTTCCAGTATAAATTTGTCCACGTTTAAAAAATACCGAATCTCCCGGTTTGAGATTATAAGAAGCGCTGCTGACCTGAGCTAATGTTTTCCAAGGAGTGCCGAGTTGGCCATTTGCAGTAGTGGAAGGTGATGATGGATCAACAAAATAGTTTGTTGCCCATACGGTCTGAATGAAGCATGCAGCAGTAACAACTGCAGTTAAAAATCCGATGCGTACTGTTTTCATTTTGATTGGATATTGGATTAAAAAATAAGTGTATTCAATTGAGTAACGGTTGTTAATCAAAAGAGTTCTTTGTAAAAATGACAAAAACTTTATTTCAATACAATGCGTCAAAAAGAAATAGGAATTATCAAAAAAGAGTTTAGAAATTAATTCGATTATTTATACCCGTTCGGGTATAAATACAATTTATTTTCATGCACTTAACAAGAAAAGACTTAGCATGGATAGTTCGACAAAAGCGAAAAGCGTTACGATTGACTCAAGTGCAATTGGCCATACGCACACATGTCGGTTTGCGTTTTGTTCGTGATCTGGAACAAGGAAAGTCGTCCTTGCGCATGGATAAAGTAAATAAAGTGCTGGAGTATTTTGGGATGGAGTTAATTCCTGGTGAATTGGATAGAAAATAAAAAAGGCGACAGTTACCTGCCACCCTTCGATTAATGACTCACTTACACTTTTGCGTCAACATCCACGCGGTTTCCCATACAGATATGATGGAATCTATGTTTACATCAAATAATTCGTCGACGCATCATATCGCTAAAAACTGTTAAGTCTTTAGACAATTCAAATTTAATAACCTTGAACATATCAATCAAACTGAAAGTTTCTATATTTACATAGATTTCTTCTATATGAATATACAACAGCTGGAATACGTCATTGCGCTAGACACTTATCGAAATTTTGTAAAAGCAGCTGAGAAATGCCATGTCACCCAGGCTACGCTTAGCATGATGGTAAAAAAACTGGAAGAAGAACTGGGCGCGCGTTTATTTGACCGAAGTAAGAAACCATTGATTCCCACTGAAGTAGGTAAAAGAATCATCGATCAGGCGAGGGTGATTCTTCAGGAAGAAAAGCGAATGCGCGAGATCATTAAATCAGAAAGCGGGGTGTTGAGTGGAGAGCTTCACTTGGGGATCATTCCAACGTTGGCTTCGTATATTTTGCCAATTTTCATGAATCATTTTCTAGGAAATTATCCTCATGTTCGCTTGAAAATCAGTGAGTTGACAACCGATGAAATCATTCATAAATTGGGGATTAATCAACTTGATGCTGGCCTACTGGCCACGCCTTTAGGAAAAAAAGAAATTACAGAGCATCCCTTGTTCCAGGAAGAGTTTGTAGTGTACGCTTCAGAGGAGCAGAATCTATTAAAAAAGAAATACATATTGGCCAGTGAAATTGACCCCAATGAACTTTGGTTATTGGAAGAAGGCCATTGCATGCGATCACAGGTCATTAACCTTTGTGCGTTAAAAGAACTAGAAAAAGAAAAACATCAGCTTGATTTTGCGGCAGGGAGTATTGAAACTCTGAAAAAAATTATTGAAATCAATAAGGGGATAACGATACTTCCAAAACTGGCACTGCGGGACATGAGTGAACGCCAGTTGCAACATGTTCGCTATTTCAAGGCACCAGCACCTATTAGAGAAATCGGCATTGTAACCTACCGCAATCATGTAAAAGAGCCTTTGATTGAGGCGTTAAAAAAGGAGATTACTCAGCATATACCCAAAGAAATGAAGATCGATGCTTCCCGAAAACCCCTCAAGTTTTAACAATTAATTCTAGTTGATTCATCATCGGGCGCTTAGTTTTGCACCGGATTTAATCCACGTTGTAGCTCTAAGTTAATTTTATGGCTGAGTTTGATGTAAATGTTTCACTCGCAAAAGCGATTAGACGATTTTTTCAAGTCATTCGACTGGAAAAGAATGAAGTCTCCGCTATCTATTTTTATGCGATCCTCAGCGGATTGATTCAGCTTTCCCTTCCCTTAGGTATTCAAGCTATTATTAATTTCTCTCAAGTAGCAGCGGGCAGAACCGAACTTCCTGTATCCATGTGGGTACTCATCAGCTCGGTTGTTTTGGGTGTATTTTTTGTTGGAATCATTCAAATCAACCAAATGAAGGTGGTGGAACGAATCCAACAACGAATATTTACTCGTTTTGCTTTTGAATTCACCTATAAAATTCCAAGACTCAAGATAAAAGAAGTGGATAAGTTCCATCTTCCTGAGTTAGTAAATCGATTTTTTGATACGGTATCTCTGCAAAAAGCACTTTCCAGTCTTTTATTAGAAATACCACTTGCAGTGATACAAGTAATTTTTGGCTTAATCTTGTTGTCAATTTATAGTCCACTTTTCGTCCTGTTAGGACTCTTATTGATTTTACTACTGTATTTTGCTTTAGGATCTACTGCGTTGAGAGGACTGAACGCATCTGTACGAGAAAGTAATTATAAATACAGTATTGCAGGTTGGGTAGAAGAAATGGCCCGTTCCTTTAAGACATTTAAAGTTTCAGGCAAGGAAAATTTTCATTTAAAGAAAACAGATGATTTGTTAAGTGATTATCTGCGT
>JAFMES010000100.1 GCA_017856605.1 Chitinophagaceae bacterium | reverse complement strand
AAAGAAAATCGGCATGACCAGCATCTTCGGTCCCGACGGCAGGCAAACGCCCTGTACCGTTATCGAAGCCGGACCTTGTGTAATCACACAGGTCAAAACTGCAGAAAGCGATGGCTACACTGCACTTCAGTTATCTTTCGGTGAAAAGACCGAAAAAAGTTCCAACGCATCCGAGAAGGGTCATTTTTCAAAAGCATCTACTGCTCCCAAGCGTCACGTGAAGGAGTTCAGGGATTATTCCATTGAGAAAAACATTGGTGAGGCCGTTACATGCGACATTTTCGCTGAAGGTGAAAAAGTTGATGTAGTAGGTACTTCCAAGGGTAAAGGTTTTCAGGGTGTGGTCAAGCGCCATGGATTCAGTGGGGTAGGTGAGCAGTCGCACGGTCAGCACGATCGTCAGCGCGCTCCTGGTTCGATCGGTAACTCTTCTGACGCGTCCCGTGTATTCAAGGGAATGCGCATGGCTGGCCGATTGGGCGGTGATCGTGTAAAAGTGAAAGGCCTGAAGGTGGTGAAGATTTTCCCAGAGAAGAACTACATCCTGATCAGCGGATCGGTTCCCGGTCACAATGGTTCCATCGTTTACATTCAGAACTAATTCAACGCATTCATCATGCAACTAGACGTATTATCAATTCAAGGAAGCAAGACCGGCAGGACAGTCGACCTGCCTGAAGAGGTATTCGGCATTGAACCGAATACGCATGCGGTTTACCTGGCAGTGAAGCAGTTTTTAGCTGCGCAGCGTCAGGGTACACATAAAGTGAAAACCCGTGCAGAGGTTAAGGGTGCGAGTCGTAAGCTGCACCGCCAGAAGGGTACCGGTGGTTCTCGTAAGGGTAACATCCGTAACCCCTTGTACAAAGGCGGCGGTACAATTTTCGGTCCCAAGCCCCACGGTTACGACATCAAATTGAACCGCAAAGTGAAGGACCTCGCCAAGGTGAGTGCATTGAGCTTGAAGACCAAGGAGAATTCAGTGGTGGTGGTTGAAGACCTGAAATTGGATGCTCCAAAGACAGCAACATTTGCATCCATGCTCAAGGCGTTGAAGGTATCGGATAAAAAAGCCTTGTATGTTCTTCCCGAGTTGAACGAACAGGTTTTTGTGAGTGCGCGCAACATCCCCAGTGTGATGGCCTGTGTGCTTTCCGATGTCAACACCTACGATGTGATGAACGCCGATGTATTGGTGATCACTGAGTCAGCTGCAAAGTTGTTCAGCGGATTAGAGGAAGCGGTAGAAGCTTAAATCATTTGACAAAACATTCAAACCATTGATATGAAACTTGCTGATGTTCTGGTGAAACCCATTCTTTCGGAGAAAGCGAATCAGCTTTCTGAGAAGAGAAGGGTGTATTCATTCAAAGTAGCGCGATTGGCCAACAAGTTGGAGATTAAAAAAGCGGTTGAGGATTTTTACGGGGTAACTGTAGAAGATGTGCGCACTGCCGTTTCTCCAGCCAAGAGCAAGAGTCGCTTCACCAAAGCTGGTGTGATCAGCGGAAGGAAGCCTTCGTTCAAAAAGGCATTTGTAACGGTAGCGGAGGGCGAATCAATCGATCTGTACGCCACTATTTAATTTGAAACAAGCCAAAGGATAAAAAAATACAACAATGGCATTAAAAAAGTACAAACCCATTACAGCTGGTACCCGTTGGAGGATTGGCAATGCGTATGCAGAAATCACTACGGACCAGCCGGAGAAGTCGCTTCTCGAAAAGGGAAAGAAGACCGGAGGCCGCAACGCCCAAGGTCGTCGTGCGATGCGTTACATCGGAGGCGGTAGCAAGCAGATGTACCGTGTGATCGATTTCAAGCGCAACAAGCTCAACATTCCTGCGAAGGTTGCTTCTATTGAGTACGATCCGAACCGTACTGCATTCATCGCATTGTTGAATTATGCAGATGGTGAAAAGCGTTACATTCTTGCTCCTCAAGGATTGGAAGTGGGCATGACGGTGGTGAGCGGAGATGCGGTTGCTCCTGAAGTGGGAAATGCGTTGATGATGAAGAACATGCCTTTGGGTACCAATATTCATAACATTGAAATGCAGCCTGGTCAGGGTGGAAAGATTGCACGCAGTGCAGGTTCTTCGGCTCAATTGACCAACAAGGAGGAGAAATATGCGGTGTTGAAAATGCCTTCTGGTGAGCTTCGCAAAGTATTGATCAATTGTTATGCAACTGTAGGGGTGTTATCGAATTCCGATCACAACCTTGAAAGCATGGGTAAGGCAGGTCGCAACCGTTGGAAGGGCATTCGTCCCCGTAACCGTGGTGTGGCCATGAACCCGGTAGATCACCCGATGGGTGGTGGCGAGGGAAGGTCTTCAGGTGGACATCCACGCAGCCGTACAGGTAAGTATGCGAAGGGAGAGAAAACCAGGACCTTGGGTAAGGGTAGCGATAAGTTAATCCTGCAGCGCAAGAACGGAAGCAAACTGGCTAAATAATTAACTATAAACTGAAAACAATACCATGGCTCGTTCAATAAGAAAAGGACCGTATATCTCTGCCAAGCTTGGGAAAAAAGTGGAGGCGATGAATGAAGGCAAAACAAAAAAGGGCGTTGTAAAAACCTGGAGCCGCAGGAGCACAATTACCCCTGATTTTGTAGGTCACACCTTTGCTGTGCACAACGGCAATAAGTTCATTCCGGTGTATGTGACAGAATTCATGGTTGGACACAAACTCGGTGAGTTTGCGCCCACCCGTCAGTTTAAAGGACACTCAAGCAAGAAAGTATAATTAATTGCTCATCCACGTGGATGAGTAAAATGAATATAATATGGAAGCAATAGCAAAATTGAGAAACTATCCCACGTCGCCACGCAAGATGCGTTTATTGGCGGATCATATCCGTGGATTGAAGGTGGAGAAGGCCGTTGCGATTCTCGAGCACCATCCTCAGCACAGCGCCACGCCGTTGCGCAAGTTGGTGATGTCGGCTGTCAGCAATTGGAAGCAGAAAAACGAAGGTGGCAATGTGGAAGAGTTGGTGGTGAAGACCATCATGGTGGATGGCGCACGTTCCATCAAGCGGATGTTGCCTGCTCCACAGGGAAGGGCATACCGCATGCGCAAGCGCAGCAACCATGTAACCGTCATTGTAGACACAAAAAATTAAAAAAACTCAAATAGAATCATAATGGGTCAAAAAACGAATCCGATCGGCAACCGATTGGGCATCATCAGGGGTTGGGAAAGCAACTGGTACGGCAATAGCAAGGACTATGCTACCAAACTCATTGAGGACAACAAGATCCGAAACTACCTCAATGCCCGTATCAACAAGGGAGGTATCGCAAAGATTGTCATTGAGCGTACCCTCAATAAGTTGATTGTGACCATTCACACCTCAAAGCCAGGTATCATCATTGGTAAAGGCGGTGGTGAGGTTGACCGCATCAAGGAAGAGTTGAAAAAACTTACCGGAAAAGAAGATGTTCAGATCAACATTCTGGAGATCCGTCGCCCTGAGCTAGACGCCAACATCGTGGGCGAAACCATCGCAAAGCAGATTGAGAACCGCATTAATTACAAGCGTGCTATCAAAATGGCTATTGCATCTACCCTTCGTCTCGGTGCTGAGGGAATCAAAATTAAAGTGAGTGGTCGTTTGGGTGGAGCGGAGATTGCTCGTACAGAAGAGATCAAGCAGGGAAGGGTTCCGTTGCACACGTTCCGCATGGACATCGATTATGCTTCTGTTTTCGCTCAAACCGTTTACGGTAAGATCGGAATCAAAGTTTGGATTTGTAAAGGGGAGGTGCTGGCGAAGCGCGACCTCAATCCAAATTTTGTAGGCGGCAAGTCTGAAGCAGCTGAACGCAGAGAAGCCCGTGGCGGTGGTCGCGACGATCGCAGGGGTTCAAGAGATCGCAGGTCCTAATTGAATTGAAACGCACAGTATATAAACTAGTTGAGCATGTTACAACCAAAAAGAACAAAGCACAGGAAGGCACAGAAAGGAAGAATCCGTGAAGTGGCCAAAAGAGGCACAACGCTGGCTTTCGGATCATATGGACTCAAAGCCATGGCTCCAGTTTGGATGACCAACCGTCAGCTGGAAGCTGCACGTCAGGCCATGACCCGTGCGATGAAGCGTGAAGGAAATGTCTGGATCAGAATTTTCCCTGACAAGCCCATTACCCGCAAGCCATTGGAAGTGAGGATGGGTAAGGGTAAAGGTAATCCTGAGTTCTGGGCTGCCGTGGTTGAGCCAGGAAGGATTTTATTTGAAGTAGATGGCGTAAGCGAGCAAGTGGCTAAAGAGGCCATGGATCTTGCAGCCGCGAAACTTCCCATCAAAACGAAATTTGTTGTGCGCCGGGATCTTGTAGCGTAATTGTGATAACAGAATAAACAAAGGAACATGTCTAAGAAAATTGATTTTTTGAAAAGTATTTCATCGCTCAGTGAAGCCGATATCAAGGCGAAGATCAGTGAGGATGAGTTGCGTCTGAAGAAAATGCAGTTCGCCCATGCGATCACTCCCTTGGAGAATCCCATGAGTCTTCGTGCGCTTCGTCGCGATATTGCGCGTATGAAATCTGAATTGAAGAAAAGGGCCTTGGCTTAATTAAATATGTAAAACGTTCCGGCTCCGGTCGGGAAAAAAATAAACACAATGGTTGAAAGAAAACTTCGCAAAACCAAAACTGGGGTTGTCCGTAGCGACAAGATGGATAAGACCATCACTGTAGCCGTGGAGCGAAAAGTGAAGCACCCTATTTATGGAAAGTTCGTTAAAAAAACGACCAAGTTCCATGCGCATGATGAGAAGAACGAAGCCAAGCCAGGCGATGTAGTTCGCATCATGGAAACTCGTCCCTTGAGCAAGACCAAGCGCTGGTTGCTTGTGGAGATCGTTGAAAAGGCCAAGTAAAATTTGAATTATTAACACGGCGAAAGCCGGAAAAAGAAAATAAAATGATTCAGCAAGAATCCAGATTGAATGTAGCAGACAACAGCGGTGCAAAAGAAGTGCTGTGTATTCGCGTGTTGGGCAACAGCGGACAGGATTATGCCAAGATAGGCGACAAAATAGTAGTTACTGTTAAGGATGCGCTCCCTGCCGGTGGAATCAAGAAGGGAACCGTTGCTAAGGCAGTAATCGTTCGCACCAAGAACAAATTGCGTCGCAAGGATGGTTCATATATCCGATTCGATGACAACGCAGTGGTGTTGCTGAATGCTGCCGATGAACCACGTGGAACACGCATCTTCGGCCCAGTAGCCCGCGAACTGAGGGATAAGGGATATATGAAAATCATTTCTCTTGCACCCGAAGTGCTTTAATTAACGACCATCGTGAATAACGAATAAATACTAGCAAATGAGCAACAGATTCAAGCCCAAGTTCAACATCAAGAAAGGTGACATGGTAGTGATCATTGCCGGAGACGACAAAGACACGAAGAAGCCTCGTAAGGTGCTGGAAGTGATTCCGGAGAAATCCAGAGTGATCGTTGAAGGCGTGGCCGTGGTAACCCGTCACACCAAACCTTCTGCACAGAATACGCAAGGCGGATTGGTAAAGAAAGAAGCTTCCATCCACATCAGCAATGTAATGCTGTGGGACGCTAAGAAAGAACAGGGCGCCAAGGTGAAGCGTACACGCGAAAATGGTAAACTAGTTAGAATATCTAAAAAGTCAGGGGAGGTAATTAACTAATGAGCACGAAAACATATACACCCAGATTACAGACCAAGTACCACAAAGATGTGGTGCCGGCGCTGATGAAGAAATTTGCTTTCTCTTCTGTAATGCAGGTTCCCAAGTTGACCAAGATCTGCTTGAACCGAGGCGTTAATGGTGCAGTTTCAGATAAGAAACTCATCGACATCGCTCTGGAAGTACTGAGCATCATCACAGGACAAAAAGCAGTTGCAACTCGTTCCAAAAAGGATATCTCCAACTTTAAGTTGAGAAAAAACATGCCCATTGGTGCGCGTGTAACACTTCGTGGCGTGAAGATGTATGAATTCCTCGATCGTTTGATCGCGGCTTCTCTTCCACGCGTTCGTGACTTCAAAGGAGTAAGCGAGAAGGCATTTGATGGTAGGGGCAACTACACTTTGGGTGTTACTGAGCAAATCATCTTCCCTGAGATCGACATCGACAAGGTGACCAAGATCACGGGCATGGACATCACGTTCGTAACTACTGCGAAGAACAACGAAGAGGCATATGAATTACTCCGTGAGTTGGGTATGCCTTTCAAAAACATGAAAAAAGATTAAAACGCAAATTCAACATTAGCATATGGCAAAAGAATCAGTAAAGGCCAGGCAGCGTAAACGGGAGAAATTAGTTGGTCAGTATGCAGAAAAGCGTGCTGCACTGAAAGCCGCAGGTGATTGGGCTGCATTGGATCAGCTACCAAAGAATTCATCTAAGGTTCGCCTGAAGAACAGGTGTCAGCTCACGGGTCGCCCTAAAGGCTACATGCGCTTCTTTGGAATTTCCAGGGTTGCATTCCGTGAAATGGCATTGTCAGGAAAGATCCCCGGTGTTAAAAAGGCCAGCTGGTAAACCACATTAATTGAAACATTAAACCCAAATTCCCGGGTGAATCCGGGACAAAGGAGGAAAAAATATGACAACAGATCCAATTGCAGACTTCCTGACCAGAATCAGGAATGCACAAATGGCAGGACACAGAATCGTGGAGGTTCCCGCTTCCAACTTGAAGAAGCGCATCACGGAAATCCTGTACCACCAAGGATACATCCTCAAGTACAAGTTTGAGGACGACAGCAAGCAGGGGATGATCAAGATCGCATTGAAGTACGATCCATCTACCAAAGAGCCTGCCATTAAATCCATGGAGCGGATTTCCCGTCCCGGTTTGCGTCAGTACGCAAAGCCTTCTGAGTTCAGAAGAGTGAAAAACGGTTTGGGTGTAGCCATCCTTTCCACCTCAAAAGGTGTGATGACCGACAAGGATGCAAAGAACCAGAACGTGGGTGGAGAAGTCCTTTGTTATGTCTATTAAAATTTAAAACAAGCTATTATGTCTCGTATAGGAAAGAAGATCATTGAACTCCCTGCTGGTGTTACCCTTTCAGTAGGAAAGGACAATGTGGTAACCGTTAAAGGTCCCAAAGGTGAGTTGAAGCAAACCATTGACCGCGACATTACCGTGGAAGTAGCGGATAACCGCGTTGAGTGCAAGCGCCCTACGGATCAGATTCGTCATCGCGCCTTACATGGTCTTTCACGTGCGCTCATCAGCAACTTGGTGTTGGGCGTTACTACTGGTTTCAAAAAAGAACTGGAGTTGGTAGGTGTAGGTTTCAAAGCATCCAATCAAGGTAATTTACTGGACCTCTCTCTCGGTTATTCTCACAACATCCTGTTGGAAATTCCGAAGGAAATCAAGGTGAGCACTACTCAAGAGAAAGGAGATAATCCTCGTATTTTCTTGGAAGGAGCTGATAAGCAGTTGTTGGGACAGGTAGCGGCTAAAATCAGGAGCTTGCGCAAACCTGAACCATACAAGGGCAAGGGTGTGAAGTATAAAGATGAATACATCCGTCGCAAAGCCGGTAAAGCAGCTGGTAAATAATTGATAACCTCCTGGCAGCATCAGGAAAAATAAATAGAAAATGAACGTCAAAGCATTAAGAAGGCAACGCATCAAGTACACGGTTCGCAAAAAAATATCTGGAACTGCACAGCGTCCCCGTCTTTGCATCTACCGAAGCAATACCGAGATCTACGCTCAGTTGATCGATGATCTTGGAGCAGTAACACTTGCATCTGCTTCTTCTCGCGATAAAGACATTGCCGCACAAAAAGGAACCAAATCTGAAAAGTCTAAACTCGTTGGAGAAGCCATCGCCAAGAAGGCGGTTGCATTGGGACTGTCAGAGTGCGTATTCGATCGCGGTGGATTTTTGTATCACGGAAGGGTGAAAGCAGTTGCAGATGGTGCACGTGAAGGAGGTCTCAAATTT
>JAFMES010000099.1 GCA_017856605.1 Chitinophagaceae bacterium | reverse complement strand
AACGGGCGATGGACAGAAGCTCAGCCTCCGTTATCAATCGAATGGACGCTTCTTCCGTTCAGTGAATTTTTCCTTCACAGAACCATGGCTTGGTGGCAAGAAGCGCAATTCATTCTCGGTGAATGTGTTCAATACGAAATTCTCAAACGCCTATAATCCGTTCACGGGACTGTTTGATCGGAGGTATGCCGATTCATCCTTCCTCACTACATCCGGTGTTACCATTGCACTGGGTAAGCAGTTAAGGTGGCCAGACGATTTCTTTTCATTGGTTACTTCATTCAGCTATATCCAATACAAGGCCCGTAATTATGCCATCTTCCCCTCGTTCTCGACAGGAGTATCGAATAACTTCAACCTGAAGTTGGCCTTGCAACGAACTTCAATAGATCAGCCGATCTTCCCACGAAGCGGCTCTAACTTCTTATTGAGTGGAACCTTTACTCCACCGTGGTCTTATATCCGCGGCATCAATAAAACAGACGTATTCAAACTGGTAGAATACCATAAATGGCGTTTCAATGCGGAATGGTTTGTCCCTATTGGTAAACCTGCAGGAGAAGATAAGAGTCGACAATTCGTATTGCGCATGGCCGCCAAATACGGATTCATTGGTCGCTATAACAATAAACTACCCATCTCTCCATTCGAGCGTTTCCAAGTGGGTGATGCAGGCCTGACCAATAACTTCGGTGTGCTGGGATACGATATCATCGCGCACAGAGGATATCCCGTCTACGATAACTCAGACCCCAGCATCAATCCGGAAAAACAAAGTGCAACCAATTTCTTCACCATCTTCAATAAATACACATTGGAGATGCGCTATCCATTTGTGACCAATCCCAGCAGTACCATTTACGGTCTTGCTTTCTATGAAGCAGCCAATGGGTGGTATTCATTTAAAGAGTGGAATCCGTTCCGCTTGAGAAGGACTGTGGGTTTTGGCGTTCGATTCTTCCTGCCCATGTTTGGATTATTGGGATTTGATTATGGTGTTGGTTTGGATCGCATCACCGGAACTACCCGACTGCGTGATGCCGCCCGATTTACTTTCATGCTTGGTTTTGAACCGGAATAAACAAGCAGTGGACTGCTTTGATTAACTTTATATAAATCCTCGTATATGAAAAGATGGTTGTTTCTTCTCTTATTGGCGACCACTACCGTGCAGGCGCAACGCTATGCCGTGATCGACACCCGATATATTCTAAGCAAACTGCCGGAATACACCGAGGCTCAAAAGAAGCTCGATGCATTCAGTGCACAATGGCAAAAAGAAATCGATGATAAACAGGTGGTGCTGGACCAGTTGTACCGCAATTACGAAGCGGAAAAAGTGATGCTGAGCGATGAATTGTTGAAGAAGAGGGAAGACGACCTGTTCAACAAAGAAAAGGAAGTGAGGGACCTCCAGAAGAAGCGATTTGGATTTGAAGGAGACCTCTTCAAAAAGCGACAAGAACTGGTAAAGCCCATTCAGGACAAGGTCTACAATGCCGTCCAAAAAATCGCCGTATCACGTCAATACGACATGGTATTCGACAAAAGTGAGGGAATTACCATTATCTTTGCCGACCCTAAACTGGACCGAAGCGACGATGTGCTTCGTGAATTGACGGGCAAATAAAAAAAACATAATTTCGAAAACAAACAAACGATCAGCAATGAAACAAGCATTTAAACTGGTTTTGGTTGCAATGGCTATGTTGGCCTTCAACCCCTACCTTTCTGCACAAAACAAAACGGGTTACGTGAGCGTGGATGAGGTGGTGCAACTCATGCCAGAATACAAGAAAGCAACTGCAGATATGGCGCAATACGACAGCTCTCTGCAGATCCAATATGCTGAAACCCTGAAGGAGCTGAATCGTCAAGACAGCATCTTCAAGGCAGACTCTACCAAGATGGCGCCTGCTACCAAAAACGCCAAAAAGGAAATGATGAAGAACCTGTTGGTGCAGCTGCAAGGATTTGAGCAAAACTATCAACAGCAAATGCAGCAGAAGCAAGAAGAGCTGATGACTCCTATCGCTCAAAAAGCAAATACACTGATCGCTGATGTGGCCAAGGCCAGCGGATACACTTACGTATTCCGTAAGGAAGCTTTATTGGTTCAGCCTGATGCCGATGATCTTCTTCCACTGATCAAAAAGAAATTGGATGGGGCAGCGGCTCCCAAGCCACCGGCTAAATAACTAGAGCGACCGAAACACTTGTTTCGGTCTTTTTTTGCCATGCACAACCGTCAGCCAATAGGTGTTTTTGATTCTGGGTTGGGGGGACTGACCGTTCTCAAGGAATTGGTGCGTGAGCTTCCACAATATGATTATCTCTACCTGGGGGACAGTGCCAGGGCGCCGTATGGCACAAAAGATTTTGATACGGTCTATCGCTATACTCTAGAAGCAGTTAGATGGCTTTTCGATCAAGGCTGTCCTCTGGTTATAGTAGCCTGCAACACTGCTTCCGCCAAGGCCTTGAGAAACATTCAACAACGGGATTTACCGGGAATCGATCCAACACGCAGGGTGTTGGGGGTAATTCGCCCAACTACTGAAGTGATTGGAGATCATACGGATTCAGGACATGTTGGGATACTGGGCACCCAGGGCACCGTGGATTCTGGATCCTATGCCATTGAGATTGCCAAGTTCTTTCCGGAAGTCCATGTTCACCAGCAGGCCTGTCCCGCTTGGGTACCTTTGGTGGAGTCGGGTGACTACCTTGATCCGATCAAATCAGAGCCGCTTATTCGGCAATGTCTTGAGCAACTTGCTGCCCAATCTCCACTGATTGATACCATTTTGCTGGCATGCACCCATTATCCGCTTTTATATCCCCAGATTAGGGCAATGCTCCCTACGCATATCGATTTGGTCACCCAGGGTTCCATTGTGGCCGATAGCCTTGCAGCTTACCTCACCCGCCATCCCCAGATGGCGGAACGACTGAGCAGGAGCGGAGAATTATCGTTTACAACTACAGGAGATCCGGCCGTTTTTGGTCGCGCTGCCTCCCAATTCTGGGGGGCATCCCTGAAAGCCCAACAGGTCTATTTGTGAGGAAATCCAAATTCCATTACCTTTGCGGTCCTTTCACATGACCTGGGTGTGGTGACCCGGTCGCTGCTCTATCAACTCCAAAAGGAAAAACAATTATGAAACGTACATTTCAACCACACCGCCGCCGCCGCAAATCCGTTCACGGATTCAGAAAACGCATGGAATCTGCTAACGGACGCGCAGTATTGGCAAGTCGCCGTAAGAAAGGCCGTAAGAAACTTTCTGTATCCGACGAGAGAAAGCTTAAGTAACTGATTTTATCATTTAATAAAAGAATAGCTCCGGATGCCGATCCGGGGCTATTTTTGTTTCACATGATCACTCGAAACACCTTGTCCAAGTCTGAACGGCTCAAAAGCTATACCCAGATTCGGCACCTATTTTCAAAAGGAGAGAAGTTGCGCTCGGGTGATGTGCTTTGCTATTTTGTTTTGGCCCCAGCGGCAGAAGTACCTATTCAGGCAGGATTTAGCGTTGCTGCCCGATTGTTTCGCCGGGCGGTAGATCGTAACCTGATTAAACGTCGACTTCGGGAAGCGTATCGACTGAACAATGGAACATTGAAAGCAGCAATTCAAACAACTAGCAACCAACTGCAGGTTTTTTGGATCTATGTGGGTCAAACCATTCCTATGTACGATACCATTGAACAGTCGGTAATCGCTCTACTTGCACAACTCGAGAAAAAAAGTACGCCCCATGAATGATGAGTACTACATGCGCCTCGCATTGAAAGAGGCTGAAAAGGCATATGCAGAAGGGGAGGTGCCGGTTGGAGCGCTTGTCGTTGTCAATGACCGCATCATTTCCAGAGGGTACAATATGGTTGAAAAGCTGAACGATCCAACTGCACACGCTGAGATCATTGCCCTTACTTCTGCATTTAATGCATTGGGGGCGAAATACCTCCCGGATGCCACGCTTTATGTCACCGTGGAGCCTTGCTTGATGTGCGCAGGGGCGCTTCACTGGAGCAAGTTGGGAAAAATTGTATGGGGAGCATCCGATCGTAAAAATGGACATCAAGTGTATACGGGCGACACCAATCCATTTCACCCTAAAACCGTGGTGATAGCTGGACTTCTGGCTGATGAAGCTGCACAACTTATGAAAAGTTTTTTTCGGTCAAAACGCAGTTGAACCGCAGTTCAGATTAGTTACATTTGCAAAAAAAGAACCTATGCCATTTACGTTACCTGCACTTTCATATGCACACGATGCACTGGAACCTCATTTCGATACGCTTACGATGCAGATTCATCATGGAAAACACCATCAGGCCTATGTCGACAATCTAAACAAGGCCATAGCGGGAACTCCGCATGAAGGGAAATCCATTGAAGAGCTGGTAGCACAAGCAGGCTCTATTTCAATGCCCGTTCGCAACAACGGAGGCGGACACTGGAATCACACCTTCTTTTGGGAAAGTCTTGCTCCAAACGCTGGAGGAACTCCTTCAGGAGCATTAGCAGCTGCCATCGATGCGGCATTCGGATCGTTTGATGCATTCAAGGAAAAGTTTGCCAATGCGGGCATGACCCGATTTGGAAGTGGATGGGCATGGCTAATCATCAAAGATGGTAAACTCGATATCTGTTCTACTCCCAATCAGGATAACCCCCTTATGGATGTTGCTGAAGTAAAAGGAACACCACTGCTTGGCGTGGATGTTTGGGAGCATGCGTACTACCTCAAGTACCAGAATCGAAGAGCAGATTACTTGGGAGCATTTTGGTCGGTTGTAAACTGGAATAAAGTAGCAGAGCGATTTCAAGCTGGATCATAACCGCTTCCCCCCCAAGGGTGACAACGCGATATTCTTTTAAGGGCCTTCCATAGGCCCTTAATTATTCCGTATTTGTATAGGGCATCCATGGCATACTGAGAACATGTTGGGGTGTAGCGGCATTTCGGTCCCAACCACGGTGAAATCATCACTCTGTAGAGTTGAATCAACAGAATGAACGGTGAAATCAGCAATCTTCTGAGTGGATTTTTCGGCTCTTGCATCCGGTACAAAAGTATTCATATTGGGGTTTAGACCTTGCAGCTACTCGGTCAGGGGTTGAAATTTAACAAAACAACCCAAATGCCTATGCACATGACCATTCGCAACAAGATTCAACTCAATCACCCGCTTCCAGATCCTGAATCGATGCAAGCATATCAGATCCGGGAGACAGTCGATTTTTTACAAGAGCTCTTCTATCGCAACCGCATCCTGCTGGTTTTTCAAGAGCCGGAAGCAGATTTTAAAAAACGCTATGCCTTCATTCGCAATTTCTTCATTGATCTCCAACTTCCGAATCATCCGGAGGATATGTATTTCTGTTTCATGTACGATGGGAAAAGCGAAGCCGAATCGGTTCAGCAACCTGAACAGCTGGCAACAGGCGTGTTGGCTTCCATTTTAGGCGGGGAACAGCTGTCCATGCAACCGTTCATGGGGAGCAGGGTGCAGCTCAATCAGTTTCACAATCTTTCCGAACCGGAATTGCATTATTTGATCAATCGACACCAGCGCAAGTACGAGTCGATTGGCCCCGTAAAGATTGAGTCCAAGGAGAAAAAAACCGAATCCCGACGGATGTTGTTAAAGGGACAGCACCGCACCAGCTGCTGCGATACCAACCAATGCCGAATCATCGATGGCGACTGGCTTGTAGAGTTGGTCCAGGATGCAGCACGGTGGCGGATTACACGAATTTTTGTTGAAGGCGTCGAGTTTTGAGGGAGCAATCTATTTGATTAACTTAGCGTTCCCAAAAGAACGCGATTGTCAGAAAATCAATCTTTCTTCAAGCGACTCCGATCCGCAAGCGGTGAAGAAGCTGAAATGAGCTTCATCGATCATCTCGAAGTACTGCGATGGCACATCGTTCGTTCGGTGCTGGCTATCCTTATCAGTGCCATCGTTTTCTTTATTTATATCGATGAGATATTCGATACCGTGATCATGGGTCCCACTCGAAATGATTTCATTTCGTATCGGGCCTTCTGCAAGCTGAGTCATTTTTTGGGCATGGGCGATTCTTTGTGTATGCCACCTATGAAACTCAACTTGCAGGTGACCTCGATCAGCGGGACCTTCATGTCGAGTATTACGATTGCAGTGGTGGGGGGACTCCTTCTTGCATTGCCATTTGTGTTTTATGAGATCTGGAAATTTGTCAAACCTGCGCTCAAACCAAATGAACTAAAGTATACCCGAGGTGTGATTCTTTGGGTGAGTCTGTTTTTCTTCATGGGTGCTGCATTTGGATATTTTTTACTGGCACCCTTCACATTTAATTTTCTGTCCAACTATACCATTGGTGAAATTGGAGTGATCGATTATCGTCCAACCCTTGCTGATTATTTGGACTCCTTGATTGATATCACACTGGGTGCAGGTATTGCATTTGAGTTACCCATGGCCACCTGGCTGCTGTCAAAACTGGGCATTGTGAGTCCCCAGTTTCTCCGCACCTACCGCAAATATGCTTATGTCGCTTTGCTGGTGGTGGCTGCTGTTATTACTCCTTCACCAGATTGGGGATCTCAATTGATTGTAGTCATCCCATTGGTGTTGTTGTACGAACTCAGCATACTGATTGCGGCAAGGATTCGGAAGAAGCAGGACGAAGAATGGGAATAATCAATAAATAACATACATATGCGGATATCGATCGGATCTGATCACGCAGGGTTTGGTTACAAAGAGGCCATAAAGGATCATCTGAAACAAAAGGGACACGAAGTTGAGGATCATGGTACATTTACTGAGGCCTCCTGCGATTACCCTGACTATGCCCATGCGGTTGCTGCAGCAGTTGAACAACATGCATCAGACCGTGGGGTGTTGATCTGCGGCTCAGCAAATGGAGTCTGTATGACTGCCAATAAACATGCCGGTGTACGCGCCGCTTTATGCTGGGAAAAAGATATTGCCCAATTGGCCCGTGCACATAATGATGCCAATGTGATTTGCATTCCTGCACGCTTCATTTCAATTGATGTGGCATTGGAGTTAATCGATACCTTTTTGGAGACAGCCTTTGAAGGTGGTCGCCATCAAAACAGAGTAAATAAAATCTAAACTAAAGATCATGAACAGGCTTCTGATTGTTATTTTTCTTTTCATTGCAGGCGGATCGGTACAGGCTCAAAAAAAATCAACCAAAACACCCGATCCTCAGAAATATGCAGCTACAATTACGACCGACGATCTGAGTCGGCACCTTTACATCATCGCCGGAAAAGAAATGCAGGGCAGGGAGACCGCAACCGAGGGGCAACGAAAAGCAGCGGCCTATATAGAGGAGCAGTTCAAGGCATTGGGACTTCAACCCGGTAACGGCAATAGCTATCAGCAAGCTTTTCCAGTATACAAACAAGAAATGACCTCCACTGAGTTTCAGTTGAATGGAACTGCACTTCAAATACAAACCGATTTCATTCCGTTTACCTTATGGAACACCAGTGCCACATCCTATTTTTCTGAATTGGTGTTTGTCGGACATGGCATAGTGGACAAAGACGTTGATGATTACAAGGGATTACAGGTAGCTGGAAAGGCCGTCCTGATCATGGATGGTGCACCTTCCGGCTTCAAACCTTCTCAATCTGGATTTCGTTCTTCTGCCAATGTATATGGAAAAATCATGGCTGCTCGCAGTAAGGGTGCAGCAGCGGTGGTGATTCAGGCAAATGCACTTTCCCGTAGGATGATGAACTCAGGCAGCACCCTATTCACAGAATTGTATAAGCCGGATCAATATCCCAATACCTATATCGTTACCGAGAAAGTGGCTAAATCCATTGCTGGTGATCAGCGATGGACCGCATGGAAAGACGCAGGAAAAACAACACCGGTCCAGGGTGAGATAGTGAAAGCCGATGTTAAGCTATCGTATGCCGCCACTGTTACCGTTCTTTCTT
>JAFMES010000098.1 GCA_017856605.1 Chitinophagaceae bacterium | reverse complement strand
AACATCGGTAACCCTTACTGCAAGTGAAGCTCCTTCTTATCAATGGTATAAATTTGGAACTCCTATTGCAGGTGCAAATGCTCGCACGTTTGTGGTCTCTGCAGAAGGTGTATATACAGTAAGTCGTGCTAACCGCAATGCTTGTCCAGATATCCATAGCGCAGGAGTTTTGGTGAAAGTTTCTCCTACACCAGCTGCACCTACACTTTCTTCTGCCAAGTCATTTTTCTGCGTTGGAAGTTCATTGGTGATAACCTCCAATGCTGTAAAGCAGATTCGCTGGTACCGCGACGGAGTTCTGATTTCAGGTGCTAATTCAACTACGCTTACGGTAAATCTGGGAGGATCGTATACTGCAGTCAGTGTCAATGAAAGTGGATGTGTAAGTCCATTTAGCAATGCACTTTCAATAGCAGCAATCCCATTGCCAGTAACTCCTGTACTCACCATCGCTGGCACGGCTAAATTCTGTGCCAATGAAACGCGGTTGCTTAAAGTTGAAATCCCAACAGGATTGAATGTTAACTGGTTCAGAAACAATTCAAGTTTAGGGTTCAATAAAAATTTTGATAGCCTTCGAGTGAAAGATGCTGCAGAGTATAAAGTAGAATTTGTAAATGCAAATGGATGTACTTCCATCTCTTCAAATGTTATCAAGACTGAAATAGTTTGTCCGAGCTCTAATTTGTTTGTCCCCGATGGCTTTACGCCCAATGGAGATGGCATAAACGATGAAATACGTCCAATTGCTCCAGGAATTGCTAAACTAAAGTGGTTCAGGATCTATAATCGGTGGGGTAACCTCCTCTTTGAATCATCCGATTTGAAAAAAGGATGGGATGGAACCTATCGTGGTCAGCAACAACCTCCTGAAACGTATATGTGGGTGGTAGAGGGACTGGATACCAACGGAAAATCAATCAAGAAAACTGGAATGCTTACCCTAATCAGGTAAGTCGCACCGAAAAATATACCTTATGAAACATTTTCTGACATACGTGTGTGCTTTAATGCTGTCTCTGACTGCGTTTGAGCAAAAAACACAGGCACAAAACCTGAACTATGCAGATGTCCAGACAATGGGAATGTGGTACAACCAAGCCCTTAAAATGGATCGTCAAGCTGATGTTCGATTTAATTTCAGGGACATTAAATACAAATCGCTTCTTGCTTTTCGCAATTCCAATTTCATGGTGAATGTGCCGTTTGTAAGAAAAGATCAGCGAGTAACTAATTCAACATCGAGCTATTTTTCTGCAACAGCTGCAGGCTCTTTCGATAAGTCAAATCTCGGCGTGTACAAGAATAACACCGGCATGCTGGGGGTTGCTTATTCACAGCGACTGAATAACGATCAAACGTATTTATCGATTGGATTTCAGGGTACACTGACGAATACACGGTTCAACAGTAGTGGAGTTTCTCTTCCGGATCAGTTTGATGATTTTGGTCCCATTGCCTCCATATCCAGGGATCCACTTCGCTCAGGGCGCTCTTATAGCTGGGGTAGTATCAATACCGGTGTTGCGGTATACCAAAATAATTCAGAGCGCGAATGGCATTTGGGTGCAAGTGTCCGTCATTTGAACAGACCCTACACCGACGAACAAAAAACAGCTCAATTCCGATTGGCGCCAACGTTTGGTCTTCAAGCAGGATATACGGTTAAAAACGAATTGAATCAAATCGGAGTATACAGCATCACCAATTGGAAAGCAGAAGCTGCAGAGTATTTATTTGGTGCGCGGTTTACACGTGTCCTCGATGCTCCTTCTTCAGAAAAATTTGAAGGTTCATCCCTTGGATTCGGAATAGCATTTCGTGTACGGGATGCAATTATCCCTAATCTTCAATTGAAGTTGAATAAAACGACAATTGGTTTTCATTACGATATCAATGTTTCAGGTTTGAGGGCTGCTGGTTTTTCAAGGCAGGGCTTTGAATTGGTGCTCTCACAAAAAATTAATTAATAAGAACTTCATAATCCTACCAATATGAATCAGGTAAAAAGGTCATTTTCGCTCCTCCTTGTTGCAACGGTTTTGTTTACACAAGCATGGTCGCAAAACACTCCAGTGTCTACCGGAACACCCAGTACGAACAAGTTCAAATGGAACATGTTTGGTTTGAACCGTGTACACATTCAGGACTTTGGAATTTCCGATCAGTACTTGGATACGTGTACAACCTGTGGCGACAACAACCGCTTTTTAGGTAAAGCCAACTCTACTGTTGGACTCAGTTTTTACAATAACCTGAGTGAAAAAGTGGCATTCAGTGCCGACTTTGGAGTAGGGTATGGGTATATCTCTCGCAACAATGCAAGCGCAGCGGATGCTGAGAAAAAATGGTCTTCCAGCGCACGGGCTGATTTATACTATCATTTTTATGATAGCCGTCTGCAGGTTCAACCTTTCATCTATGGTGGAATGCAAGCCTCTCTGCGTGCAGGTGACGCATTGCTATCCATGCCGGTTGGTCTAGGTGCACGCTACATGATCATGAACAACAATGGTATGATCACTGCGCAAGTAGGATACGGATTGGGACTTTCTCAGCGCATGCGCAACCATGTTAATTATTCATGGGGATTGTACATCAATCTTAGTAAAAAGAAGAAGCAAACTGAAAAAACCATCGTTATTGATGCAATTGATAGCGACGGTGATGGTGTAGTTGACGCAAAAGACAAATGTGTAAATGAGCCCGGCCCGGTTAATAATAATGGTTGTCCCATGAACGATCGTGATAAAGACGGTGTGATGGATGAAAAAGATAAATGTCCCGATGTTCCCGGTTCAATCATCAACGAAGGTTGCCCTGTGTTGGATCGCGATGGAGATGGTGTTTCAGATAATTTCGATAAGTGTCCTGAACTTCCTGGTCCAGTCAGCAACGATGGTTGTCCTTTGAGCGATCGCGATAAAGACGGCATCGATGACAAAAACGATAAATGTCCTGATTTGGCGGGTTCACCCAGCAACCACGGTTGCCCAGATGATAAGCCGAAAGTAGTAGAGCAAAAAAAGGACGAACCATTTTCCATGTGGATTCCAGAAGGAAATCACTACCGTAGCATTTCGGGTGATAGCCTGCGCTACATCATCTACTTTGAGTTCGATGATTTTAAATTGAAGGATCAAAGCTATTCACTGCTCCGTGAAGTTGAAAACTTCCTCAAGAAGAACTCAAACTGGGAAGTAGTAATGGAGGGGCATACCGACCTCGAAGGTGATGTGGATTATAACTTGAAGCTTTCTGAAAAGCGTGCAAAAGTTGGCAAGCAGTACCTGATGAGCTATGGAATCAAAGCCAATCGTATTTCAACAGACTTCTTTGGAAAATCCAAACCAGTAGTACCTACGTTTGAGGAACGACTTGGTTGGATGAACAGAAGGGTAGAAGCGATTTTGGTTCGTAAAAAATAAGAACAGTCTAAGTCAATACAAACGCGGGCTATCGGTTTACCGATAGCCCGCAACATTTTTAAATACTTCGTTGAGTAAATCACTCAACCGTCAAACAGTTAGAACCCATCTCCGTCGAGCATATTTCCTAAACCTCCCAGTATACTGCCCTCTTCTCTTCTGCTGGTTGTACCGTAGGAAATGATTTTGCTGGCCAATCGGCTGACGGGTAATGTTTGAATCCATACTTTACCAGGACCGCGAAGGGTAGCAAAGAATAAGCCCTCGCCACCAAAGATGGTATTCTTAATTCCTCCTACAAATTGAATATCGTAGTCAACGGTTTGTGTAAAGGCAACCACACAACCGGTATCTATTTTGAGTACTTCGCCAGGCGTTAAATACCGTTCAAATACGTGTCCCCCTGCATGCACAAACGCCAGTCCGTCTCCTTCCAGCTTTTGCATGATGAATCCTTCTCCACCAAACAATCCAGTTCCCAACTTGCGCTGAAACGCAATTCCAACATTCACGCCTTTTGCTGCACAGAGGAATGCATCTTTTTGACAAATAATGCGACCTTCCAACTGCTGTAGATCAAGTGGAATGATTTTACCAGGATAGGGAGAAGCAAACGAAACCCTTTTTTTCCCGTGACCCACATTGGTGAAGGCGGTCATGAATAAACTTTCACCGGTGAGCAAACGCTTACCTGCAGAAAAAAGTTTCCCTAGAACGCCTTGACTTTGTCCAGATCCATCACCAAAAATTGTTTGCATCTGAACTCCCTCGTCCATCATCATAAAGGCACCGGATTCTGCAATGGCGGTCTCTTGTGGATCAAGTTCTATTTCCACATATTGCATTTCTTCTCCAACAATCGTGTAGTCGATTTCGTGATTGGAACGTGTGTTAAATGTTTCCATACCAAGTTTTTTTACCTATGATTTTTTTATAAATATACATGACGCCTGTGAACGTGAAGAATAACGGACCAGTTAATCCAAGTATAGATATCCATCTTCCTCCATAGAACTTTGTCATGGGACGTTTCAACCGTTCAGCTATGAGGTACATCGCGGGAACAATCAATAAGGTCATAAAGAACGCGAACATCAGTCCCCAAATAATGGTCAGTGAAAGCGGTTTCCAGAATACCATGTTATCTCCTCCAAAATAGATGTGCGGATTCAATTCGGAGAACATGGTGATGAAGTTAATATTGAATCCAATTGCCAATGGAATCAAAGCTAGAATTGCAGCCAGAGCGGTGAGCAGTACCGGAACAATACGGGTTTTTCCTGCTTGAATAACGGCTTCACGCGTACGCATTCCTCTTGCCCTCAGTTCATCGGCAAATTCAATTACCAGAATACCATTCTTTACTACAATTCCTGAAAGTCCTACAATTCCGATACCGGTGGTTACGACTGCAAATGTGGAACGGAATATCGCATAACCGAGCAGTACTCCAATGAGACTAAACATAATCTCGCTCAATACAATCATGGTCTTACTGTACGAATTGAACTGCAGTATCAAGATCATCAAAATGAGTCCAATTGCTATAAATAAGGCATTGCTCAGGAACGCTGCAGTCTCTTGTGTTTGCTGCTCTTCCCCGGTTTGATTTACGGTAACCCCTTCTGGTTTATTTTGGAATGCATCAATGTATTCTTTGATTTCTGCATTCACAGCTTGTGGCGTATAGCCTTGAGAAATCAATACGTTAGAGAAAATTGTGATTACGCGTTTTTGGTCCTTGCGCTTGATACTGCCATAGGTAGTACTTAAATCGGATTTTACAACAGAGCTGATTGGGACTTGCTTAATTTGTCCCGTTGTAAAATCGCGATACGTTATACGCATATTCAGTAACTCCGAAAGGGTCTTTCGTTGTGAAGCGTCATTGCGTAGAATAATTTTATACTCGTCTTCACCAATCTTGAGTTTGGAAATTTCTTTTCCGAAAAGAGCTGTACGGATTTCCACGCCTACTTGTCCCGTTGAAATACCCTGCATCAACGCACGCTCACGATCAATGCTCAGCGCAATTTCTGGATTGTTGAAGTCGACATCTATTTTCAACTCTTCTACACCCGGAATGTTTTTATCACTCAGGTAGTTGCGAAGTGCAATAGCTGTATTTGCGAGTTCTTCGAAATTTTCTCCGGATACTTCGATGTTGATGGGTGATTGGGTAGGCGGACCATTGCTTTCTTGTGCCACGCTGATCTCAGCGGCTGGAATACCTTTTACTGCATCCCGAATCTGATCCATGTATTGTTGCGTGGGCTTCCCATCCCGTTTTTCAAAGGGAACAAAATTCACCTGTATTCTTCCCAATTCAGGTCGCGTGCTTCGATCACCACTGTTTGGATCACTGGCACCTACTGCCACGTTGGAGATCACGCTCTCGACCAACGGATTGGTTTTTCCATTATCAACTCCCAAAACTCCATTGATCCTTGATTCCAATACTGCCGTTATTGAATCGGTAAATTTCACATCAGTACCAACCGGTAGCTTGAGGTAAACATAGATCGTATTTGGATCTCCTTGTGGAAACAACACAACAGGTACGTTGCGCATTCCAAAGAAAATGAAGGAGAAGATGAGTAAAGCAAATGTTCCTAATAACATTTTAACTGGTCGCCATCCCTGTGTAGTCCACCTTAACAGTTTTTCGTACTGATTCATCAAAGCGGGTAACACTCGTTCTTGGAAGAAAGCAATTGCTCCTGTAATAAAATAGGAGTTGAGGACCATCAGTAATCCAAAAAATATCAAAAGATTTCCTACGAAACGGTAAGAGGATAAATCTGCACCATACCCCATTGCATCAAATAAAACCCCTACGCTGATGAAGAGCCAGAACAGTGGTTTTTTAAATACATCGGATCTCTTCTTATTTCCGTGTTCTTCGTGTTGCATGAAATCAACCGCAAATACCGGGTTCATGATGTAAGCCACGAATAACGATGCAGTTAGGGTAAAGATGAGCATCGTGGGCAGGTAGATCATGAACTTTCCTATGATTCCTGGCCAGAACAATAAAGGAATGAAGGGTGCCAGGGTGGTGAGTGTTCCTGCCAAAACAGGAATGAATACTTCACCTGCTGCATATCGGGCTGCAATAGTTGGGGTTATTTTTCCTTTTCCTTCTGAAAAGATGCGGTGTGTATTTTCAATAACAACGATCGCATCATCCACTACTATTCCCAATCCAAACAACAAGGCAAACAGAACGATGAAATTCAAGGTTACGTTGGATCCGACAATGAAATCTGCCGTGGGTAATAATATGAATGCAAGAAACATGCTCAGTGGGACAGAAAGCGCAACGAAAAATGAATTGGTTACTCCCATGAAGAACATCAAAATGATCATGACCAGAATAAATCCAATGACAATCGAATTGACCAGCTCGTCGAATGCTGCCGCAGCCTTGATGCTGAGGTCGCCTGTAATATTGACTTTCAAATCTTTTGGAAACACATCATTCTTCATTTCTTCCACCACTGCATTGATCTTTTCTGATGCATTTATCAGATTCTCTCCCGAACGTTTGATGATGCTGAGGGTAACAACGTTCTTGCCATTGAGTCGCGAATAACTTTCTTTTTCTTTTACCGTATCGGTGATATGAGCAAGGTCTTTTAAATAGAGCGGGGCACCGTAAACATTTTTTACGATAACATTATTTAAATCGAGGGAAGAGCGGAATTGTCCATTCAAACGTAAGGAGCGCTTTTGGTCACCCACTTCCAGCAATCCGCCGGATATATCTGCATTCTCGCGTTGAATAGCCTGTTCTACATCCGAAAAGCCAACCTTAGCAGCTTCCATTTTGTAGCGGTCCATATTGATTTGGATTTCCCGCTCAGGAGAACCTACTACATCAATTCGAGTGATTTCAGAAAGTTCTTCTATTTTCTCTTTGAGTTGATCAGCAAAATCACCCAGTTTTACTTCGTCGTAATCGCCACTGATATTGATGGCCATGATTGGTAATTCTGAAAGTGAAATTTCTTGAACAACCGGTTCTTGGGTGAGGTCAGCCGGCAGATCCTTTTTTGCTTTATCCACTGCATCGCGCATTTTCTGTAAAGCCACATCGGTCTCGACGGAAGTACTGAATTCCACGATGATTGCAGAGAAATCCTGGAGCGAGTTTGAAGTGATCTTATTGATTTTTACTCCGGTGATGCCCTTGAGCTGTTTTTCAATGGGACGCGTAACAAGGCTTTCTATTTCTTTAGGAGAGTTGCCTACATATACGGTCTGCACATAAATGTTGGGAATGACTACGTCCGGGTATTGTTCTTTTGGAAAAGAAACGAAAAGCCCAATTCCCCAAATGGTAATGATGAGGGTAAGCAAATAGACTGCTGTTTTATTTTTGATCGCCCAGTCAGTGGGACCAAACGTCTTGATATTTTTCAGCAGATCGTGCTTTGGCTTATTTGAAGATGAGTTGTCCATACTTGTTGTTTACGCGTGCATTTATTTTCCTTCAGTAATCAGTTGCCCGTCGTAGAGTCCCTGATATCCTTTCGTGATCAGCTTATCGCCTGTTGACAATCCACTTGTCACTTCAATGTTTTC
>JAFMES010000097.1 GCA_017856605.1 Chitinophagaceae bacterium | reverse complement strand
TGGCTCATTGTTCCACCGATTGCCGCTGCTTTGACTATCCCTGATTTTGCTTCTATAATTTCAGCTGCTTCGAGCGATGTCCTATTCTATACGATTGGATTTGGGGTTTTATGGGGTTTTGGTGGACTGACGTATGGACTAGCGGTTCGCTACTTGGGCATGTCGTTGGGTAACTCCGTGGTCCTTGGGTTCTGTTCTGCATTTGGGGCATTGGTGCCTTCTTTTTATTATGACCTGTTTCCTTCTGAAGGCAAGACTACGTTTTCTGAACTTATAGGGACTTCCTGGGGCTTGGTGGTATTTGCCGGTATTGTGATCTGCCTATTGGGCATTTATGTATGCGGTCGCGCCGGTATGATGAAAGAAAAAGATCTACCCGATACAGAAAAGCGCAGTTCAGTTGCTGAGTTCAATCTCACTAAGGGATTGCTAGTTGCTATATTCTCTGGAATCATGAGTGCTTGTTTCAATTTCGGGATTGAAGCCGGAAAGCCAATGGCTGAATAAGCGGTTGCGTTGGGCTGGGATCCGTTATTCCAAAACAATGTTTCCTATGTAGTCTTGCTTTGGGGCGGACTGTCTACCAATTTAGTTTGGTGCCTGTTATTGAATTTTCGTAATCGTTCTTTTTCTGATTACACCAATTCTGCCTCGCCACTGATAGCCAATTACCTGTTTTCAGCAGTTGCTGGAACTACGTGGTTCCTTCAATTTTTCTTTTATGGAATGGGGGAAAGCAAATTAGGGAATGGGGCCTCATCTTGGATATTGCACATGGCCTGCATCATTTTGGTGGCCAATATGTGGGGAATTGGACTTAACGAGTGGAAAGGAGTTAAGCCTGCAACAAAACGCATGATCACACTGGGAGTAATAACTATACTGCTTTCTGTCGCTATCGTGGGATATGGAAATTATTTAAAACAATGATTCGCATCCTATGTCAATGAAATTTGAATACGTGCATTATTTGTGGGATGAAAAAAAATCTTCATCAATTGAAGGCGATGAAGTTGCCTTGTTGGTCTATCGATCCAATTTGCTTGGTGCAGACCTCCGTATTACAAATTATGGAGGCGGAAATACTTCATGTAAGGTCAATGCAATTGATCCATTGAGCGGGTTGCCCACCGATGTCATGTGGATAAAAGGTTCTGGGGGCGATTTGGGTTCACTGACGCGAAGTGGATTGTCTGCATTGTATCTTGATCGGCTTTGTTCTCTTGAACGGGTCTATGAAGGAATTACTGCTGAAGATAAAATGGTTCCCTTATTCAACCATTGTTTATTTGACCTGGATTCAAAAGCTCCTTCAATAGATACACCGCTTCATGCTTTTCTTCCATTCAAACATATTGATCATCTACATCCGGATGCTGCTATAGCCATCGCTGCAGCTAAGGATGGTAAGCGCATCACCCAAGAGTTATTCAAAGGAACCATTGGTTGGGTTGATTGGCAGCGACCCGGATTTGATCTTGGACTTCAATTGCGTAAATGCCTGGTAGAGTCACCTGGCATTCGAGGAATCATGCTGGGATCGCATGGGTTGTTTACATGGGGAGATACTTCTCGTGCGTGTTATCAAAATTCATTAGAAGTAATTGAAACGTGTGCGCAGTTCATAGAATCAGCATCAAAAACAAAAGGCAACGTTTTCGGCGGGGTTGGTATTGCTGCATTGAATCAAGAGCAGCGAAGGGAAAAAGCTACTCAGCTGGTTCCAATATTGAGGGGACTCGTATCTCAAGCTCAACCCATGCTGGCTCATTTTTCCGACGATGAACGCGTGATGGAATTTGTTTGCTCAAACGACCTGAAGCGGTTGGCGCCAATGGGAACCAGCTGTCCCGATCATTTTTTGCGAACTAAAATTCGGCCTTTGATTCTTGATCTTGAGCCGTTGGCTGATCTCAATGATTCGTCATTGCGTACTCGCCTGCATCAACAGGTGGAGGAATACCGGAAAATGTATGCATCGTATTACGCAGATTGCCGCCGAGCGAATAGTCCCTCAATGCGAGACGCCAATCCAGTTGTAATTCTCTATCCCGGAATTGGGATGTTCACCTTTGCAAAAGACAAAACTACCGCACGCATTGCTTCCGAATTCTACATCAATGCAATTAACGTCATGCGAGGTGCAGAGTCAATATCTTCTTATACCTCACTTCCTCCTCAAGAAGCATTTGATATTGAATACTGGTTGCTGGAAGAAGCTAAACTACAGCGCCTACCAAAACCTAAACCACTGACTGGAAAAATTGCTTGGATAACAGGGAGTGCGGGTGGAATTGGAAAGGCAATAGCAAAAAAGTTCCTGCAAGAAGGAGCATGTGTAATGCTGAGTGACCTAGATGCTGACCGATTGAAAAAAACATACGAAGAATTTTCAAATCAATATGGACAGGATCATGTGCGCTTTGCAGAGATAGATGTTACCCAATCGGCTAAAATTGAACATGCTATTTCAGAACTCAGTCTCAGTTTTGGAGGATGCGATATTGTTGTTAATTCTGCTGGACTTTCCATTTCTAAACCCATAGAGGAACATACGGAATACGATTGGGATCTTCTTTATGATGTATTGGTGAAGGGACAGTTTCTGGTAACTCGATCTGCACTTGCAGTTCTTCGTAAACAGTCCACGGGCGGTGATATCATCAATATAGTAAGTAAGAATGCGCTGGTGTCGGGTCCGAATAACGCCGGATATGGATCAGCAAAAGCAGCTCAATTGCATTTGAGTAGACTCAACGCTGCAGAACTTGGGAAAGACGGTATTCGAGTTAATACAATTAACCCCGATGCTGTCATAGCCGATAGCAAGATTTGGGAAGGGGATTGGGCCAAGGGTCGTGCGGCAGCTTACGGTATATCCGTAGAAGAACTTCCTTCCTTTTATGCAAAACGTACTTTATTGAATCAGATAATTCTTCCAGAAGATATTGCCAATGCATGTTTTGCGCTGGTAGGAGGGTTGCTTTCTAAGTCCACCGGAAATACAATCAATGTAGATGGAGGAATAAGTGCAGCGTTTCTTCGGTAATACAAAATCATATGCGAATTGAAAAGAGACAGATAGAGCAACATAACGATGGAGTTTATGATGAACATGCGCTTCGCTTAGAGCAACTGTTAGTTCAGCGTCCATCTGCACGATTGGCAATCCCATTGCTTGAAGCATTTCAAGTTGCTATCCCAAGTTGGGCATTGGGTGCCGGGGGAACGCGATTTGGTCGATTTTCCATTGGTGGAGAGCCAGGAAACCTTACACAAAAACTTGAAGATATTGGTCTTTTGCATGCATTGAATCGTTCTAGCGGAGCGGTATCCTTGCATATTCCATGGGATATTCCTACAGATCCGGAAGCGATAAGAGCACTAGCTCAATCACTTGGTATTCGATTTGATGCAGTGAATTCAAATACATTCCAAGATCAACCGGGTCAAAAACACAGTTATAAATTTGGTTCTCTTCAGCATGTCAACAAGGCGATTCGTCAACAGGCAATAGCACATAATCGCGAGGTCATTGAGTATGGAAAAGTTTTGGGATCAACTGCCCTCACCGTATGGCTTTCGGATGGGTCTAATTTTCCTGGTCAATTAAACTTTAGAAAAGCATTTCAGCATGTCCACGAAAGTCTATCGGAGATTTATTCTGCATTGCCAGAGTCCTGGCGACTACTCATCGAATACAAAGCGTTTGAGCCTAATTTTTATTCAATGACGGTTGGAGATTGGGGACAGTCCTTGCTTCTCGCGAATAAATTAGGCAACAAAGCCTTCACATTGGTGGACTTGGGTCACCATCTACCCAATGCCAATATCGAGCAAATCGTGTCTTTGCTATTGATGGAAAAAAAATTGGGTGGTTTTCATTTCAATGATTCAAAATATGGAGATGACGATCTTACTGTCGGATCCATTCGTCCCTATCAACTCTTTCTCATTTTTCAAGAGCTAGTAGAAGGAATGAATGCCCAAGGGATGAATCATGCCAATGATTTGGCATGGATGATTGATGCATCACATAATATAAAAGATCCGTTAGAAGATTTGCTGCAATCCGTTGAGGCAATCCAACTTGCATATGCACAAGCCCTATTGGTAGATACAGAAGCGCTTGAGTCGGCTCGTATATCGAACGATACCGTTCTTGCTCAGGAAATTCTCCAAGATGCCTTTAGGAGTGATTTGCGTCCATTAATTGCAGAAGTACGAAGAAAAAAAGGAGGAGCACTTTATCCTCTACAACTATACAGGAATTTGAACGTACGGGAAAACTTGATAAAAGAGCGAGGAATTATTTCAAAAGCAACAGGCTTATAGCTTTTTATGAAAGCCATTCCAGTAACAGCCATAGCAGATATTGGTAAGTCCAATAAAAAAATCCTGCTTTTTGATGAACAGTACCAACTTGTTTTTGAACATGTAGTTCAGCTGTCTGAAATTACCGACGAAGAAGGATTTCCGTGTGAGGATCTGGTCGCTTTAAAACAATTCATTATTGAGGGACTTGCTTCAGTGGTAACCGATCGCAGATTTCAAGTCAATGCCATTAATTTTTCTGCTTACGGTGCGTCCTTTGTTCATCTAGATGCAGAGGGTATTCCGCTCTCACCACTTTATAATTATCTAAAGCCCTTTCCAGAACAATTGCAAGATGAATTTTATTATACATATGGAGGGCGCGAGGAGTTGTCGAGAGTTACTGCTTCTCCGGTTCTCGGAAGTTTAAATTCTGGACTTCAGCTTTATCGCATCAAGAAGGAAATGCCTGATCTTTTTTCAACGATACGTTGCTCATTGCATTTACCTCAATACATCGCTTTTTTAATCAGTGGTCTACAACAGACTGAAATAACTAGTGTAGGCTGTCATACGCATTTATGGGATTATGATCACAGGTGCTACCACCCCTGGGTTGAGCAAGAGAAGTTGATTGACTTGTTTCCACCTTTGGTTAAAGCTCAACAAACTGCATCAATTGATTTTTGTGGAAAGTCTTTACGGTGTGGTACAGGATTACACGATAGTTCTGCTGCGCTCATTCCTCACCTTCTTCAGGAGGAAGATCCTTTTTTATTATTGTCAACTGGAACCTGGTGTATAGCGCTCAATCCATTTAATCATGCGCCGTTGACACAAGATCAATTGCAGAACGACTGCCTGTGTTATCTTCAGTATACAGGTGAACCGGTGAAAGCATCCCGATTTTTTGGGGGACATATCCATGAGCAAGGTGTCGCTGCACTAGCGGATCGTCACTCCCTATCGAGAAATGAAGTATACCAACATGAAGAATACCGTCAACTTATGCAGCAATTAGTTGATGAGCAAGCAAAATGCATTACTCGGGTTGAGGGGGAATCTCCATTGAACACAATTATTGTCGACGGTGGATTTTCAACCAATTCACTATTCATGAAATTATTATCAGAAGCATTTCCTAAAAAGAAAATAAAAGCCTCCACCATGCATCAGGGTAGTGCATTAGGCGCTGCTATGGTGTTGGGATAAAATAATCATATGAAACGAAGCAAGCAATATTATATTAGGAAATCACACCGAATCTTAGGGGTGGTATTAGGATTACAATTCATCATGTGGACCATCGGCGGATTGTATTTCAGCTGGAGTAATATGGATGAAATTCATGGCGATTTTGAACAAAAGCGTGTCCCATTATTGCCTTCTAATGATAGTTTAGTTTCTCCTGCACAGGTCCTGCGTTCTATTTCTGCTTTACATCAAATCGATTCACTTGTCAGCCTTCAGGTTATAGATATCCTCGGAAAGCCCTACTATCAGGTGAGGTGTATATCTGCTTTGGAAACCAGTTCTTCCTTGAATCACCATGCACAAGCAATGGAGCATTTAGCAGATGCACGGACAGGAACGTTGAGAGGACCACTCAGTGAACAAGAAGCTATCCAAGTTGCGCAACGCCATTTTGTAGTGGATGCAGCTGTAAAGAAAGTAGAATACTTGGAATCAACCAATGGGCATCATGAATACCGGAGTGGACCACTTCCCGCTTATGCAGTTCAATTTGATCATCCCTCACAGGCTGTGGTCTACGTTGCTGCGTCGTTGGGCACAGTGCAAAAAATTAGAAATGATAAATGGCGCGTATTCGATTTTCTTTGGATGATGCACACCATGGATTATGAAAGTCGAGATGAATTCGGAAATATACTCTTGAGGGTATTTTCCATTTTCGGACTCATTACCGTCCTTTCCGGTTTTGCGCTCTTTTTTGTAACATCAAAATGGCTCAAAAAATAATTGGCCTCATCGATTGGATAGTTTCTGAAGTGTTTCCATGATGATCTGCATGGTTTGTGGACCGATGCTCATACCGGTTAAATAATCGCTGTGAGGAATATTCTTGCTTGCATCAAAAAACGTTGGCTTTAAAATATAACCCAACGCATCTTGGCCTAATCCTATCACAAATTTGGGTCCTTCAGTTTTCATCAATTGTTTGGTGTCCCAACTCATCTGGGGGACTGTCTCTCCGGGATGAGTGGCAAATTGTGCATCCCCAATTTGAAAAAATGCGATTTCCGACTGAACTGTTTCGCCAAATGCACGCTTTATGATTCCATTTTTAGAAAGCATTTTGAACATGGGATTGACAACAGGAAATTCTACACTACTGCTTCTAAACCAAATATCCGATTTGATTGAACGCTTACTTTTCTGAAGCAAACTACTTGCATATGCTGCTAAGCGTGTACCATAAAAATTTGCATTATCAAAAGACGATGGAACATCTTCTGGCTGAATCCATCCACCAATGGATCCCTGAAAGAATGCATTTACACCGCCTTGCAGAGAGTCCAGGTACCGATAATATCCCCAAACATAATCTGAGCTGGCTGCTGTGGTGGCATCATCCATGATGGTGGGGTGACAGGCAAAATTGGTCAGGGTAGCAATATTTTTTTGTTGCGCATTTCGAAAGCGAATCACCGAAAGCGTTCGATCCAACTCTGCAGGCTCAGATATATTTTTCACCCAATCCTCCCCATGAGAACCAATTGCATATTCCATGGTGGCCGGAGCGCGACTAGCCCTTGAAGCTAATATCGCCTCAACGGCATTTTTTTTGATTTTAATCATGTGGCTCTCTACTACACCGGTGCTCATAAAATTTTCACCCCAGATGCCTACAACATCCGGACCAGCATGAGTATGTGTAGAACTCATTACAATATGGTCTGTTGAAATTTCAGCCGATTGCCGCTTCACCTCTTTTCGAATGTCTTCCAGAACTGGAAACAATAGGCCGATGCAATCAAAAGTAAGCAGTGTTATATTCTCTTTTCCATTTTCGATGTGAATTGCTTTAACGTAGAGGTCGTCGTGCACATCAATAAATGGCCGGTTGGGTTTTCCACCTGCAATATAGAGACTGTCTTTATCCGGATTGATGTTTCTCTTTGCAGCTCCTACCTTAAACGATTGGGCACGCGATTCCAGTCCCAACAAGAGTAAAAGAGCACAAACGGCTAACGCAGAATAAGTATGCTTCATGAGAATAAAAATAGGTAAGTTTTTACGAGTTAAACTTACCGATTCTTTATCTTTAAAACTCAACGATTGATTATGCATACAATACCGGTAAAAAGCCGTAGGTCATTTCTCAAACTCACTGCAGCTTCAGCGGCAGGGTTCATGATTGTTCCCCGCCATGTGCTAGGCAAAGGGCATATTCCTCCCAGCGATCAATTAACCAAAGGAATCATTGGTGTTGGTGGTATGGGAAGGGGGCATATCCCTTATGCAGGAACTCGGGTGGTGGCCATGTGCGATGTCGATTCTAAGCACTTAGCGGAAGCATCCACTATGGTGACGGATAGGATTAAGTTGTTTCACGACTACAAAGAATTGATTGCACTTCCTGAAGTAGACATAGTCCATATTGCAACACCACCACATTGGCACGGCATCATGGCTATTGATGCTGCACGAGCGGGTAAAGATATTTGGTGCGAGAAGCCGATGACCAGAACCATAGGGGAAGGTAAGCGGGTGGTTGAAGCGGTAAACAA
>JAFMES010000096.1 GCA_017856605.1 Chitinophagaceae bacterium | reverse complement strand
TTGCATGCAGTGGCCAGTATCATGGAACTCGAGGGAATCCGAAAGCGTTCCTTCACGGATGCAAAAAGCAATGAGTTGCTGAGCGACCATCTACGTTCTGTTGAACAGGTTTATGAGGGAATCGTTGCATCCCGGAAGAAAGACATGACCAATCCTTTTCGGACAATGGTCTATGATGGAAAGGAAGAACAGGAGGCCGTGGTTGGTAAATTATCGGAAAACAGTTTCATTACTCAAAAAGATATCGAGCGAAAAGAAATAAAGCAAACGGTAGATCGAATACTCAAGCGGTTGTCAACTGAACTTGTTCGATGATTACCTTTGCGGGGTGATATATATCAAATTGGTCTTGGTGGCCATCATGTGGGGCGGGACCTTCATCGCCACCAAAATGGTCTCCCATGTTTTTGGATCGTTTACTGGAGCGTCTTTGCGTTACATCACCGCTTTGTTGTTCATGCTTCCGCTGATGTTCTTTACCGATCGAAAAGCCTTTCGCATCAGTCGAAAGCAACTCAAGCAGATGGCAGTATTGGGGGCAACCGGCATTTTCGCATACAGCTTTTTTTTCTTCAATGGCCTGCGGTTGGTTAAAGCCAGTCACGGGGCACTCATTGTTGCGCTCAATCCCGTTTTAGTAATGTTAATCAGTTCTTTCATTGGCAAAGAGCGCATTAGTATGCTCAAATTGGTCGGACTCCTTCTTTCATTAACGGGAACAGCACTTGTAATCTCTCACGGGGATTTGGATGAGTTGTTTTCTCGGTTCAGTTGGGGCGATGCATTCATGTTGGGGTGTCCTGTTTCATGGGCTCTGTATACGTATTATGCAAAAGATACATTGAGTAACGCAACGCCGTTGCAGGCTTCTACGTGGGCTATTTTATTGGGATTGCTCATGATCTCGGTATTTGTCCCTTTTGAATCAATGCCCCTTCAAGTGGATCCGGAAATTTGGCTCGCGATTGCTTATTTAGGGATTTGTGGATCCGTGTTGGGATTTGTTTGGTATTACGAAGGAGTTCAAAAGATTGGACCAATCCGAACTTCGGCATTCAATAACCTCATTCCCATTTTTGCAATGGCGTTATCGGTAATCTTGTTAGATGAAGCCGTCCACGCCTATATGGTGTATGGTGCGGCGATGGTAATTGGAGGCGTATTTCTGATCAACCGTTTTTAAGTGTGCTTCCTGGATAAGTCCTCAATGCAATTTCCAGGCAATCCATTGCAGCATGTATATCCGTTTCGTTGATCACATATGCCAAGCGTACTTCATTTTTCCCCAAACCTTTTGTTTCATAGAAGCCACTGGCAGGAGCAAGCATCAGTGTTTCATTATTGTGGTGAAATTCTTCCAGCAGCCACTGACAGAAACGATCTCCATCATCGATGGGGAGTCGCGCAATCACGTAAAATGCACCTCCAGGAGTAGGACAGAAAACACCTTCCATCGCATTGAGTCGCGCTACCAACGTATTTCTGCGCGATAAGTAAGCAGCCTTGGGTGAATCAAAGTAGTTATCGGGTAAATCCACCGCAGCTTCTCCCAGGATTTGAGCGAGACCGGGGGGACTCAAACGCGCTTGTGCGATTTTCAACGCAGCAGCATAGACGTCTTTATTTCGGGTAATGAATGCTCCAATGCGTGCGCCACAGGCAGAGTATCGTTTAGAAACGGTATCCATCAACACCACTTGATCGGGTATTTTTTTCAGGTGCATGGCGCTGGTGTACTCGCCTTCATAACAAAATTCCCGATAAGCCTCATCGGAGAACAGGAATAAATTTTTTCTTAAACAGATGTCCTCTAGTTGTTCCATTTCGTTTCGACTATAGAGGTATCCTGTCGGGTTATTGGGATTGCAAATTAAAATTGCCTTGGTCCGGGGCGTGATCAATGCCTCAAATTCTGAAATAGGTGGAAGTGCAAATCCATTCTCAATGTGAGAAGTGATGGGCACTATTTTAATTCCAGCCATGACTGCAAATCCGTTGTAGTTGGCGTAGAACGGTTCTGGTATGATGATTTCATCGCCCGAATCCAGGCAAGCCATCAGACCAAATACAATCGCTTCGCTACCGCCGGCCGTGATGATGATATCGTTGTAATCAATATCAATCCCGTTCTTGGAATAATACTGCACCAGTTTTTTCCGATACGACTCATTTCCTGCACTATGGCTATAGGCAAGGACCTTAATGGGGGCGTTTCGGACTGCATCCAAAATGGAGGGCGGAGTTTCAATATCAGGCTGACCGATATTGAGGTGATGTACTTTGATCCCTCTTTTCTTTGCGGCCTCTGCGAAGGGGACGAGTTTACGGATGGGAGAGGGGGGCATGGCGTTCCCTCTTTGTGAAGCTTTTAACATCCTACAAAATTAGCCAAATTGGAGGCATCGAAAACAAGATGTAATTTTATCTCCCATGAAAATGAGAGTTCAGTATATCATGGTCTTATTTCTTCTGCTGGTAACAGGAGTTGTTTCTGCTCAGCTGACGGTACAGTCTTTACCTTCCACACAGCTCACGTTAAAGAATGCCGTTCACGATTTCGGTCGCATTCCCCAAGGAAAACCCGTTTTTTATTCCTTTGAGATCCGCAACCCATCGAACGAAACCCTCTCCATCAGCGATGTACAGGCTTCCTGCGGATGTACCACTCCGGAATGGAACCGGCAGGGCATTGCACCCGGGGGCAGCGGATTCATTCGCGTAGGGTATAATGCAGCTGCTGAGGGAGAGTTTGAAAAAACAATTCAAGCGTATTATGGAAATGGGCAAGTCATGCAAATGACCATTAGAGGTACCGTTTGGAAAACGCCCGACCAGCCCGCCCCCTCTAATAAGAGTATAGCTCGATTGAAAAACATTAAATTTTAAATACATACGATTATGAAACGTTTCATGCTCATGATGCTTATGGTGTGTGCTTCTGTTCTGACCTATGCACAGACCAATGTAAAAGCAGATGCAGTTGTAAAATTCAAGGAGCTTCGTCACAATTTTGGGAAAATCAAACAAGGAGTTCCTGTAACACACGATTTTGAGTTCACCAATGTTTCCGGACAACCCGTGATCATTGAAACAGCAACAGCATCTTGCGGTTGTACTACTCCAACCTGGCCTCAGGCTCCGGTAATGAAAGAGAAAGCTGCCATTATCAAAGCAGGTTTCAATGCCGCTGCTCCTGGTCCTTTTGAGAAAACAGTTTATGTGAAAGTGAAAGGAATTGATGCGCCATTGGAATTGCGCATTGCAGGAGAGGTTATTTCAGCCGCTGATTTCGATAAGCTGAACAAGAAGTAAAGGGAAGTTTTTAACACTTTCTCCCTACCTTTTTACAGGGTAATTTTATTGGGCAAAAACCAATTAGTTTTGTCGCATGGACCTTCATGCGCATTCACAGGAGCAGTCGATTGAAGAGTTGTCGTTTGAGGCATTCCGAAATGCTGTAATAGAGGATTACCGCATTGCCTTTGAAAGTCGCCAAGCCAGTCTCCTGGGAAGAAAGGAGGTGTTGACCGGCAAAGCGAAATTTGGAATCTTTGGAGATGGCAAAGAAATTCCTCAAGTAGCGCTGGCAAAGTTTTTCCGACCAGGCGATCACTATGCTGGTTATTATCGCGACCAGACCCTGGCTTTTGCAACAGGTGCGGCCACCCTATCTGAATTTTTTTCCCAACTATATGCCGATCCCAACGTAGCCCATGATCCACACAGTGCGGGTAGGCAAATGAACTGTCACTTTGCGACAGCCTATATTGATCAAGAGGGAAAGTTCATAGAACAAACTGCAGTAAAGAATTTTGCTTCCGGTATGGCTCCAGTAGCGGGGCACATGCCCAAGGCGTTGGGATTGGCATACGCATCTCGCATTTATAGAAATGTTCCGGCATTGTCGTCTTTTGAGAACTTTTCCAAAAATGGTGATGAAGTTTGCTTTTGTACAATAGGAGATGCATCTACCAGCGAGGGGCATTTTTGGGAAACCATGAATGCTGCTGCAGTATCACAGGTGCCGCTTGTTGTTTTTGTTTGGGATGATGGGTATGGTATTTCCGTTCCCAAGAACATACAAACAGTTAAGTCATCCATTTCAGAAGCCTTATCAGGCTTTGAAAAAGAGCACACGGATTCCGGAATACTGATCTACCGAGTCAAGGGATGGGATTATGCACAGCTGTGCGAAGCGTTCGAAGAAGGCATTGCCAGAGCCCGAAGTGAGCACGTTCCTGTTCTTTTTCATGTGGAGGAACTGACACAGCCTCAAGGTCACTCTACTTCAGGCAGTCACGAACGGTACAAAACCCCTGAGCGGTTGCAATGGGAGCGGGAATGGGATTGCCTTGTGAAATTCAGATCCTGGATACTGGAAAATGCATTGGCATCTCCAGAAGAACTGGATGGACTGGAAGAACGAGCTCGAGTTCATGTCAACGAATGTCGATTGCATACTTGGCGCTTATATGAAGAGCCCATCATGGAACAGAAAAAACTTGCGTTGAATTTAATTAACGCAGTGGTAGCACATGATGAAACAGGCATGCTTCACGAGATTCATCAGGAACTTCAAAAAAACAATGTACCGTTTAGAAGGGATATCCTCTCAGCGCTCAAGCGATCGATTTTCCTGCTGCAGGATAAAGAGATTGCGATGCCTCTGCAATCGTACTACGATCAACTGGTAGAAGAAAACAAAGAATTGTTCAACTCCTTTCTCTACGCGGATCGTTGTGCAATTACCAGTGATCTGCCGGAATTAAAAGTAGCGGAAGAAATTCCGCCTTTGAATGGATACGAAATCCTGAATCGTTATTTCGACGCACTGTTTGCCTCCGATCCACGCGTGGTGGCTTTCGGCGAAGATTTGGGAAAGATTGGAGATGTGAATCAGGGCTTTGCAGGTCTTCAGCAGAAGCATGGAGAGGAGCGCATTTTTGATACCGGAATACGTGAGCTCACCATCATGGGTCAGGGAGTTGGCATGTCGATGCGCGGACTGAGACCCATAGCGGAAATTCAATATTTGGATTATTTACTTTACGGGTTACAAGTACTCAGCGATGACGTTGCAACACTTCATTTTCGATCTGCCGGTAGGCAGATCGCACCAATCATCGTGCGAACCCGAGGTCATCGTTTGGAAGGAATCTGGCACAGTGGTTCACCCATGGGATTATTGGTTAACTCACTGAAAGGAATGATTGTATGTGTGCCTCGGAATATGGTTCAGGCCATCGGGTTTTACAACAGTCTGCTCAAAGGAAATGATCCTGGTATTGTCATTGAATGCCTGAACGGGTATCGGTTGAAAGAAAAATTGCCAGTTGATTTACTCGGTTATCATTTGCCTTTTGGGATTCCGGAAGTGATTCGCACTGGAGAAGATGTGACCATTGTAAGTTATGGGTCTACGCTTCGAATTGTTTTAGAAGCTGCTGAAATGCTCGCCAAGGGTGGTGTCGATTGTGAAGTAATTGATGTGCAGACCTTATTGCCGTTTGATTTGCATCATGTAATTGTCGCTTCCCTGAAAAAAACCAACCGCATTCTCTTTGTAGATGAAGACGTACCGGGCGGCGCCACTTCGTTCATGTATGCAGAAGTAATGGACAAGCAAGGCGGATACCGCTGGTTGGATGCTGCGCCTCGTATACTTTGTTCAAAAGAGCACCGACCTGCATATGGAAGCGATGGGGATTATTTTTCAAAACCCAATACCGAAGATGTAATTGCACAGATCGAATCGATCATGGCAGAATGATCACTTCAGGTTGTGAAATACTTTTTGAACGTCTTCGTCCTGTTCAATTCGGTCTACTAATTTCAGCACCTCTTGAGCTTGATCTTCCGGTAACTCCACAGTTGAAACGGGAATCCATTCTACTTCTGCACTCAATGGGGTGAATTTGCGTTCTTCCAGTGCTTTTTGCATGTTACCAAAGTCGCTGAACGCACAGCGAATTACAACTACTTCTGTGCCATCATCGTTGGTGCTTTCTCCCATCTCTTCCAAACCAAAGTCAATCAGTTCCAGCTCCAGTTCATCCACTTGGATCTGTTCGTTTTTCAACTTGAATACCCCCATTTTCTTAAACTGAAAACTAACGCTTCCGCTGTTACCCAGTGCACCGTTTCCTTTATTGAAATGCGATTTGACGTTGGCCACCGTTCTAACGTGGTTATCGGTTGCGGTCTCAACCAGAATCGCAACACCATGTGGACCGTATCCTTCATACAGAATCTCTTCATAGTTGTCCATCTCCTTGCCCATGGCCCGTTTGATAGCGGCTTCCACTCGGTCTTTGGGCATATTAACACTCTTGGCATTCTGCATGCATCGACGCAATGCAGGATTGGTATTGGGGTCTGGTCCCCCTGCTTTAACAGCGATTGCGATCTCCTTACCGATGCGGGTAAATTGCTTGGCCATCCTGTCCCAACGTGCAAACATGGATGCCTTTCTTACTTCGAATATCCTTCCCATAATGAATCAGATAATGTGTTCCGGCGGCAAAGGTAAAAAGAGATCAGCTATTTGATCTTTTTGGCATCCGGGTATATTTTTCTACTGAGATGCTTCCATTGGAATCGGAGGTGATGGTTTGAGTGAAGTTGTCTTCATCAATAATATCCAACTGAAGATTGACCGGAACGCCAGTTATAGAGGGATAACTGGAAAATTGATTGGTTTCAACAATCGAACCATCTTCCAGCTGAAACTCGCCAAATCCAAATCCCTTTTTAGGAGCACCTGTTTGAGCGTCTCTAAAATATTGCAACCACATGAAACGCCCTCCCTGGAAGATTTTATACTGGATGCGTGTGTCTCGAGTAGTGTCATTGTTTTCAATGGTATAGTGTTCAGTCAATTTCCATACGCCATCCATATCGGATGTGTTAGTGAAATTGATGCGGGTATAATCTTCTACCAGTCGGTTGGGTACCCCGTCAATCACAATTTTTGGAATGATCTGCTTATAGCCTGATGCGTGGGGCTCGATGAGCAAGTCAAACGCCGATGCTGTATCCAGAAGGGTGGTATTGAATAAGTTGTGTTCAACCAGTTTTTTAGTTGCAGGATCATAGGTGTAAAATCCAAAACCAAAAGATGCGGTAGTGTCCTCTCGCATATTGGTGTAAGAGTAATACTCTTCAGTATAGACTTTATATTGCTTAGAGTGTTCCATTACCCGATCCACGCCATTCGCAGAAAACACCTGCTGTTCCATGGAATACCAGCCCTCCATTTCGTGGGTATTTTCGTCTTGACAACCCAAAGCGATTGCAGCAAGTAATAATAAAAAAGAGCGAAGAGTGGTGGTTAGGTTCATGCCAAGGTTTTTAGTCAACGCAAATTTAGGGTTTGCGTTCAAAATACAACATCTTGTTTAGCCTAGCTGCATTAGGTGTTAAGTCGGCTATTTTTCTTGCTGTAAATGAAGTAGACTAGAAGTCCCAACGCCATCCATCCAAAAGCAACTTTTAGCGTTTGTCCGTCCAGTCCAACGATCATCGCAGTACAAATGATGGCGCCCAGAACTGAGACTACGGGTGCGATTGGAGTTTTGAATGGGCGTTCCAGCTGCGGGGCTTTAACCCGGAGGATCCAGACGCCTATGCTGACCAGAACAAAGGCAAACAGCGTTCCAAAACTAGTGAGGTCGCCGGCAACGTGACCCGGGACGAATGCAGCAAATGCACCTACAAATACAAAGAGGATCATGTTGGACTTGTAGGGTGTTTTGAACTTGGGGTGCAGGTCTCCAAATACTTTTGGAATCAACCCATCATTGCTCATGGTGTAGAAAATGCGACTTTGTCCCATTAACATCACCAAAATCACCGAAGAAAAACCTGCGAGAATAGCCACTGTTACAGCTGTTGCCAGCCAGCCATACCCCGACATGTATGTTGAAATTGCATATGCAACAGAGGCCTCTCTTCCTTTTTCTGGATCTACAAAGTCTTTCCAGTTGGCAACTCCGGTCAGTACATGTCCAAAGAGTATATATAATATGGTACAGACCACCAATGAACCTAATATGCCAATGGGCATGTCGCGTTTT
>JAFMES010000095.1 GCA_017856605.1 Chitinophagaceae bacterium | reverse complement strand
ATGTTTTGAAATTTCTGTTGGATAAAAAGTCTCTTATCAGTACTTCGTAGATAACCAGGTTCCGTTTATCAGGACGCACGAACTGAGGAACTTTCCATGCATAGGGCGATTTACCGGGTTGCAGAACACTGACGATTCCAGTAGTTTTTGAGCTGGGGTAGAGAGGCAAAGATGGGTAGGTGGCTACAGGTATAGCATTGTCGTTGGAAGGATCCAAAACCATTTCTGTATTGTAATCTGCTACACGCAATGTGCCATCAACTAGAAATTGATAAGCATAAGTGGCACCTGAAATGAGTTTCCCTAAGCGAATCCAAAAACGATTGCCATCAGGGGTTTTATTCATTTGCGTTGACTGACTTTCTGTCCAATTATTAAAATCTCCAATTATTGCCATCCTGGTTTTTCCAGGAGCAAATACAACTATATAGGCTGCCGTATCTCCTGCCAGATAGGTTATGCCATCTCCAATACCGTCTGGAACGGGAGCGATTGTAGCGGGACCAGGAAGAAAAAATTGAATGCTGTCAGCTGCTTTTGCATTTCCACTGAAACTGGCTTCAAATACTATTTTCTGATTTCCTGCCTCGCTTAGTATTACAGAACTAGTCAATGAGGTAGACGATGTGGTTGAGCCCACTAGATTCGAATTATAATACATCTTGAGATCCCCAGTATTATTCGTATTGCCAGTTATGGAAATGGTATCTCCGAGTTTTTTATTGCTAACAGAAATAGTTCTTACATAGGTTGGCTGAGGAGAAGGCTCATCGATGCGTGCAAAATTGCCATTGTCATATACCGGTACGTACATATCTGAACCATCTTCATTGCGAAGTACTTTATTCCCATTACCGCTTCTAAACAAAATGGCAATTTTTTGTATTCGTTCAACTGCATTCGAAATATTGAAAAAGTTTCTCAGTCCCCCATTGATTGTAAATGTCCATTGATTTGCAGCAGATGAAGGTGCGTTGGCTGCAGGATTGGGTGTTCCCCAATCAAACTTCACGTATTTCCAGTTGGAAGCACCGGTACTTAAATTTGTGATAACTCCGATGTGAACATATACATCTGAGGAGGTATGGTCAAGGAGACCTTTATTTCCAAAACGAGCATCCGCAGTTATGGTAACAGCGGAACTTCCTTCTTGTATAAATGAAGGCGACCACTTGAGTAACTGTGCTGTAGCGGATTCAATGGATAAAAGTAGAATGACGGAGGCAATGAGTAATCGCATAGTTTTATATGTGTACATTGTACACATTTCAAATATACCTATAAATTAAATAGCCTGGATAATTTGTAGAGTCCCCAAAAGTGGATAAGTGCAAGCAGTTCAAAAATAAGAATGTACCATGGCCATGATCCAATGATAAGCGGATTTTCGGCAATGGGGGGATTGAGCAGGTACATATAATTGGAATCGGTTAGCCAGTTGAAGATTCCTACTACCAGCGCAGCGATTTGAGTCAGCAGAAAAATCGTTAACCAGGAATTCTTTTCCGGTTTGAATTCTAAATGGATAAGCATAAAAAGGCTTGTGAGCAATAATCCACCGTGGCTTATAAAATAGGAATAGAAGAAGATCCCCTGAGTGCCCAAGTCGAATTCGGGAGTTAGTAAAGAATGAATGCCACCGGTAGTGCCCCAATAAAAGGCAAAATGTGCTAGAAGACCATTGAATCGAAACAACAAGGTCATGCACATCAGTCCCGCTAATCCACACATGTGAAGCGGTAAATTATTTTGCATATTCCATCTGCCCAAGTTGATGGCGTAGGCATTCTCTATCAATAGGTTGCACAAAAGGAAAACTGCAATTGATTTGGAATATGCAGCTGACTTTGCCCAACTGAAACGAAAAGGCAGGTAGAGCAAAATGCCAATCACCACTGCCACTGCACCAATGCAGATCCACCATTGCTGGGTAAAGCTTTCCATGATTACATGTTCATTCATCAGTTTCGCATTGGTGCGGACAAAATAGTACTTTTTACAGTTTTATGACGCAGGGGGTTGCTTTTTAAAGTGATGACGACTTACTTTGGACAAAATATATACGATGGAAAGGAAAGATTTTCTTAATAAATTGACAGGTGGGCTTGCATTGACTTGCGTTGCATGCATGATGGAAGCTTGTTCAAAAGAAGACAATGGAGGTTCCGATAACAATACTGGAGGAACAGCATTGTTGACAGTTAACCTGAACAGTCAGTTGCTGGCAGTGGGAGATTACATTTCAGAAAATGGGGTTGTTATAGCCAGACTTGCTGCAGGAAATGCAGTTTCAAGTTTTGCTGCATTCTCCAATGTTTGTCCCCATCAGGGATCACAGGTGGTTTACCAAAAGAGCAGCAGTAACTTCTTCTGCAGTGCCCACAGCTCTTCGTTCTCACAGGATGGAGCACGAACTGGTGGACCTGCTACAAGTGGTTTGACCCGTAAAACGGTTGAAATCACCGGAACTACCTTGACCGTACGCTAACTTTCACTCACGATACATCCATTTTCTATGGTCAGGAAATGGGTGATGCACGATGGAATATCATCTGTATAATGACTCACGTAGACCAATGAAAGTTCGATAATTTGGGATATGCCATCAAGCATATCCCTTATTTTTTTGGTATTCTGGCGATCAAGACCCTGACATGGCTCATCCAGGATCAACAAGCAAGGTGATTTAACAAATGCGCGAGTCAGTATGACCATTCGCTGGACTCCCAGCGAAAGTTGAAAAAGCGGTTTGTGGATCCATTTACTTAATCCCATCACTTCAATCCAGTTTGTTATTTTCTCATGATCTTCCGCTGAAGGTTTTCTGAACAACCCAATTGTATCATAGAGTCCTGAAGCAATAGTTTCGTATACCGTGAAACCTTGATCGAAATGCAGGTGGATTTCCGGAGATACGTAACCAATGTTTTTTTTGATGTCCCAAATGCTTTCGCCGGTACCTCTTTTCTTACCAAAGAGCATGATGTCATTGGCGTAGGCTTGGGGATTATCTGCTGTGATCAAGCTTAGTAATGTCGACTTCCCCGATCCATTTTTTCCTTTTATGCACCATTTCTCGCCTTTTTCAACGCGCCAGTTGATTTTATTTAGCACAATTGTTTTGCCATATGCTATGGTTACATCATGCATATGAATTAAACTGGTATTTGAACATACTGGGGATTGATATGCCTTAAAGAATGTATTCGGTATCAATGCAGAATAGGGCAATTCGCGGTAGACAGATTTTGCAATTTCTGTATCACCAGAATACACAAGTCTTCCTTCATTTAAAACAATTGTTTGTTCAATATTTGTTGGAATATCATCTGGCTCACAACTGAGAATGACATCGATGCCCATTTCGATTATTGCATGGAGGAAGAGATTCAAATTGTTTCTCCCTTCCTTATCCAGTCCAATGAATGGATTATCCATGATGATCAGATCCGGTTGTGAAAGCAAAGCTTTTGTGATTTGAACGCGTTTGCTTTCTCCATTGGAAAGCTGTATAAGAGGCTTATTCAGTAACGTTTTGGCTCCAAATGTTTCCAGTAGTTTTTCATCAAAGTGAGATGTGTTTAGAAATTCTGCAACCGTAAGGGTTGTTTCGGCATCGGCAGAATTGAAGCGCTGCTGGTAATAGAATTCCCTGGTATTATTTTTTGTTTTAAAGCGGTGCTGTTGGTCAATGTATTCAATTTGATGTTTCGCAGGAATTAGCTCAAAGCTCCCACGAAAAAAAATGTGTCCCGCAAGTGCTTTTAAAAAAGTTGTTTTACCTGATGCAGTTGGACCAATTACTGCTAAGCTACTTGACTTGTTCAAGGAGGTGGTAACCTGATCCAGAATTTTTTGTCCTCCCAGTTCGACGGTCATTTGGTTCAGAAGTAGTGCCATTATAAGGGCTGAAAAGGTTTTCGATCTTGGTGTATGTGATTAGAGATGAATCGACTAAATTTAGTTTAAATATTTCTTGCCATGTACATTCTTCGAGTCTTCTCTTTGATTTTGGTCACGTTTTCTTCTTTTTTAAGCATCAATGCGCAATCTGTTCAACCGATGGGGCAATTGATCAATGAGCAATTTGCTTTTGCTGCAAAGCAACTTCAGGTATTGGATCGGAATGTTCCGGATAGTATGATGCCACGAACTTTCGTTCCACAAACCGGTTCAATGGTGACTAGCAATACGAAATGGTGGTGCAGTGGATTCTTCCCGGCCAGTTTATTATACGTGTATGAGCATACAAAAGATCCTACTGTTTTGAGTATTGCAAAAAAGAGATTGGCCATTCAGGAAAAAGAAAAGCATTATACTGGGAATCACGATTTGGGATTCATGATTTTTAATCCTTTCGGAAATGCCTATCGGATCTTAGGTAATCCTGAGTATAGGCATACTATTGATACAGCTGCAATGTCATTGGTAACACGGTATAGAGGGTTGATACAGTCTATTCAGAGTTGGAACAGCAATAAAAACTTTAACTGTCCTGTTATTATTGATAACATGATGAACCTGGAACTCCTGTTATATGTAGCCAAAGAGGGTGCAAATCCTCAGTTTCGAGAAATTGCTCTCAATCACGCCAATACTACCATGCGGAACCATTATCGTAAAAACTTCAGTGCTTATCATGTGCTGGACTATGATTTACTCAAAGGATCATTTGTTGGGAAAAATCATCAGGGATATAACGATGAATCTACTTGGGCGCGGGGACAAGCTTGGGGTTTATATGGATTTGTGATGGTGTACCGATATACACAGGATAAGCAGTATTTGGAATTTGCTAGAAATATTGCAACATTCTTATTGAATCATCCCAGTATGCCAAAAGATCAGATTCCCTATTGGGATTTTGATGCGCCAAATATCCCCAATGCGCTTCGAGATGCCTCCGCTGCTGCCATACTCTCGTCGGCTTATTTGGAGTTAGCGCTTTATACGCAGGGGAAAGAAAAGGAGCGTTTGATACAATCAGCAGAAACAATTCTACGGGGACTGGCTTCTTCTGAATACAGGGCAGAGTTGGGACAAAATGGGGGTTTTTTAATCAAACATGGTGTAGGGCATTTGCCAGCTAATTCGGAAGTGGATCAACCTTTGACCTACGGTGATTATTATTTTTTGGAAGCATTGCATCGCTACAATGACTGGATCATAAATGGTCAGGGTTTCTTGAAGACCAATAGACCGTGACGAAGATCTTCTGTTAAGGCTTCTTCTATGAATTGGAAGCCTGATCCTAATGCCCATTGTGTATAGGTGGCCATTTCAACAGGGAAATCGCATTCTTGTAAATGCGCGATAATGCTCTCTTTTTCTAAAGAAGACAACTGGTGCCATTCGCTTCGAATCAAGTGGGTGTAAGCCGACTTATACTGCTCTATAGTTTGTCCCGGTTGACGTTTAATATCAATCAGCATGAATAAACCATTCGAACTGGTTCGCCTGAAACACTCCTCAATGAATGATTGTTTTTGTTCGTCCCAAAGATGATGTATAGCAAAACTGCTGAAGATCAAGTTGTATTCTTTCTTCAATAGTTTAATTTCTTCTTCCATCTTTCCAATACGAAATGAAATCGAACAAGAAAGAGGAGATAAGTTAGTTTTTGCAATTTCGATCGCTTGAGGTGAAAGATCGATACCCGTATAACTTGATACGTTCATTTCTCTAATTACAGTAGCAAGTTGATCTGCATCGCCGCATCCTAAATCAAGAATATCCAGGGGGCCTGATGCAGAAAACGTTGTTAAAACGTTGCGGGTAATCGATCCAATCTGTCGGTGACTCATGTAATCCGATTCAATCACCTTGCGGTAGATCTTCCAGTTGTGGATAAAGATCAAAGATGGATCTTCCTTCATGTGTAGAATGGCAACAGTGCCAGTTTAAATGCTTTTCATGATTTCTCTTACTGTTTCCTTGTGTGCATCACTGATGCCATGAACTGGGAGTCGGAAATATTCTTTGATCAGCCCCATTTCGGATAAATAGTATTTGACACCACTGGGACTTCCTTCTGCAAACATGGATTGGATTACAGGCAGTAGTTTTTCATGAGAAGGCCGAGCTTCAGCAAATTTACCTTTCAAACAAATTTGTACCATATCAGAGAACAGCCTTGGATAGGCGTTGGCAACTACTGAAATGACACCACAAGCGCCGCATGCGATCAGCGGAAGAGTAATGGCGTCGTCGCCACTGATGACAGAAAATGCTTCTGGTTTATTGCTGATGATTTGCATGATCTGTTCCATATTTCCGGAAGCTTCTTTTGTTGCAATGATATTGTTACAGTTTGCAGCAATGCGCAGGGTTGTTGCAGCGGATACATTCATGCCAGTGCGACCTGGAACGTTATACATGATAATGGGCAGGGGAGTATTATCGTTGATGTGGCGGTAGTGTTGATAGATCCCTTCATTATTGGGTTTATTGTAATAGGGACTAACCGAGAGTATCGCCGAATAACCGGTGAGATCAAATGAATTCATAGCAGAGACAACAGCGCGGGTATCATTTCCCCCTATTCCCGCTACGAGGGGAATTCGGTTGTTAGAGTAGTCTTTTACTAATGAAAAAACCTGCTGCTTTTCTTCTTTGTTCAGCGTAGCGCTCTCTCCAGTTGTTCCTAGGACAACGAGGTAATTCACTCCTCCTGAAATTAGATGATCAACAAGCTTTTTTAAGGATATCTCATCGATTGCCTCATTTTCGTCGAACGGAGTTACTATCGCCACCCCGGTGCCATTCCACTGTTGTGTATTCATTATAAGAGTATTAGGAGTGGGCGACTGATTCATCTTTCCAGCGGCCCATGCGAGCGAATTTTTCGATGCGTTGGTCAATGCGTATTTCGGGATCGACAGATATAAGTTCTTGAAGTCCCGCTATAATATGCTGCTTGAGTAATTGAGCTGCTTCCTCGTGATCCCAATGAGCTCCGCCCAAGGGTTCTGGTACAATTCCATCTACAAGTCCAAAATTCAGCATATGATCTGAAGTGAGTTTCAGTTCTTCTGCTGCTCTTTCTTTTTGATCCCAACTTCGCCATAAAATCGAGCTGCAACTTTCAGGAGAGATCACTGTATACCAGGTGTTGGCTAACATATAGACGCGATCTCCTACACCAATTCCCATTGCTCCGCCGCTGGCGCCTTCTCCGATGATGGCGCAGATGACAGGGACGCGAAGCTGAAGCATTTCAAAAATATTTTTTGCAATGGCCTCGCCTTGACCTCTTTCTTCTGCTTCAATTCCAGGGAATGCCCCAGGAGTATCAACCAGAGTTATTATCGGCTTATTAAATTTTTCAGCCAGTTTCATCAACCTCAATGCCTTTCTGTACCCTTCAGGGTTTGCCATACCGAAATTCCTAATCTGGCGCATTTTGGTATTCGCTCCCTTTTGTTGCCCAAGGATCATGACCGTTTGGCCATTTAGTTTTGCAAATCCGCCTACGATGGCCTTATCATCTTTAAAATTTCGATCACCATGTAATTCAACAAAGTCAGTGCACATTCTCTCAATATAGGTAAGCGTATAAGGTCGGTCAGGATGTCGACTTAGTTGAACTTTTTGCCAAGGCGTAAGGGATGCATTGATTTCTTTTTTCTTTTCTTCTATCTTTTGTTCCAATTCTTTAATAGAAGGGTTCAAATCAATGTTATTCTTGGCTGCCGTGGCTTTGAGTTGATCAATTTGATCAAAAAGGTCTTTGATTGGCTTTTCAAAATCTAAAAACTGTCGCATTGCAGGCTCAGACATTGCTTAAATTTATGTGGGCCGTAAAGGTAGTAAAAATCAATTTTTACGGGGTTTTTGCCAAATTGCTGGAAATCAGTGATTTTCTTGTGGAAAAAAATTTATTTTAAAAACTTGTTAATTAAACCACAGCGTTATAAATTTGTCCTATAGTGCGTATTGTTAAATCTGTTTCGCACGTCCAATTTTCCTCGAGAACCCCCTCCAATACTTACGATTTACTGTTGTAGCCAATTCCTACGAGAGACTGATTAAAATTCACTTTTTTAAATCAGTTAAATGTTATCTATGTTACACAGTCGTTCAATCCGCTTAGCCAGCCTTTTGGTCCTTTCGGCTGCTATTCTAAGTTCGTGCCAAAAAGACTTGGACACGACATCTATGGAAATGGATCAGATCCGCGTTCGCGGAGC